>JAZRFA010000111.1:0-4321 GCA_045661085.1 Bacteroidaceae bacterium | reverse complement strand
GTTCTTCGACGAGCAGCTGGGCCGCGAGTATGAGAAGGAGAAGGAACTCACACGCCTCGTCACCGTGTTCTCTCTCATCTCCATCCTCATCGCCCTGATGGGAGTCTTCGGCCTCGTCTTCTTCGAGACGCAGTATCGCCGCCGCGAGATTGCCGTGCGTCGCGTACACGGAGCACAGATAAGCCAGGTGCTCGGCATGTTCGTCGGCCAATATGTGAAGATGGTGCTCGTGGCTTTCCTCCTTGCCGCTCCCGTGAGCTACCTGATCATGTCGCGCTGGCTCGAAGGATTTGCCTACCACATCCCGCTCTACTGGTGGGTGTTCCTCATCGCCCTCGCCATCGTGCTGGCCGTGACCTCGGCCATCGTCGTGGCCCGCGCCTACCGTGCGGCGAAGGAGGATCCGGTGGGGGCGTTGTATAAGGAGTAAAGAATAAACGGTGGGTGCGTGCACCCACCGTTTATTTTAGGTAATAATATAGCTGTTGTCCAGAGGTCTCTGTCATCCTGAAACATCGTGAAGGATCCCGCGCAGGGACTTTGCAGGAGACGTTTGCGAGATGTTTCACTGCGTTCAACATGACAAACTGTGTTTTTTTGGGGACAACCGTTATATTATCTCCTTATCTTATCAATACAAGAAACCAAAGGCCCATAATGGGATTTTGTTTCCCACACTATATTCTATATTATCTGCAGCAATAAATGCTTCTGACTCACCTGCCACCTGTTTGCCATCCTTGCTCTTGCCACCTACCTCAATGATGTAGCGTCGGTCTATGGTATAGTCGGCACGACGGGAGCTATATTCCACTTGGTGACTATATGACAATTGGTTGGTCATAAACACTTCGCGCAACGTTCCCTTATTGACCTCATCCAACGAGAAAACATAGAGCAGATTGGGATTCTCCAAATAGATTTTGTCGGGTTTCTGTAGCTTTTTCAAGGAATCTAGGTCGGAATAAAGGAGGTTGATGAGACGTGCCCTGTACAGATATTGCAGATAGGCTAGCAATGTGGTGCGCGACACACCGCTCATAAGCGATAGCTTGGTCATATCGACCATCATAGGCACCTCTGTGGCAAGGATAGCAAGCAAGGCTTTCAGTTTACGCACATTGCCCACATCAAGTCCGCATTGCTGTGGTAGCTCCATCTCGAGAATCATATTTGCCACATTCTCTATGCGCGTATAGTAATCGTCGTTACCTTCCAATCGGAAAGGATAATAACCCATTTGCAGGTATTCGTCAAAATAGGCTAGCGGACGGCACTTGGCATTGACATCGGCACAGATGGTATCGGGTGAGGTCAGAACCTCGTCCAACGTATAGCGACGCACATCAATACCATAATATAGCTTCAGGAACTCGCGATACGATAGTCCCTGCATATCGTAGGCAATACAGCGTCGAGAAAGGTCGGCCTCAGCATTGAGAATCTGAATCAACGATGAACCGCTGAACACAATGCGCATATCGGGGTATTCGTCGTAGATATTCTTAATCTCGCGACTCCATTCAGGGTATTTGTGCACCTCATCCAAAAAGAGATGTTTGCCTCCGCGCATATAGAACTGCTCAACAAACTCTCCAAGCGAATGGCGGGTGAAGTAGACGTTATCTAAACTCACATATAATGCCTCGCGGCCGTCGCCTTCATAATGCATCTTCAAGTATTGAAGCATCAGGGTCGTTTTTCCCACTCCCCGTGCTCCACGGATAGCCAAGAGACGAGTCTTCCAGTTAATCTCATCCATCAGGCTGCGTACATAAGCCGTTGAAGTGGCCTGTAAGAGTCGTTTGTATTTACCTACCAATGTTTCCATAATATGCTCTCTTTTATTTTATCGGTGCAAATATATGCATAATTTGTTTTATATGCAAAACATAAAATGAACAAATCTGTTTTGTGTATTAAACACGAAAATATAATTGACGTTTTGCAAAGAAAACAAAAAGCGACGAACACTCCGTTTCTTTACTAGTAATTCCAGTGAAAAATAACGTTTCTTGAGGTCTCACCGCCTAAAAGTGTCAAAAAATTGGACACTTTTCATCGGAAAATGCATTTTTTGCAATTTTTTTGTGATAGTGCTTACAAGGTTCGGTAATTTTGTCTTACAAATAAAAGGAAAACCATTTGTTTGTCATCCTGAGTGAAACGATGAACCTTTAGGTCGCCGTTAGGCAATCCCGCAAAGTTCGTGCCAACGAGCGAAATGTAAACTTGTTTGCAATTTCTCAGCGAGTGCAGCCGAGTTAAATGGCAAAGCCACTAAAGTCCCTGCGCGAGATTCTTCACTCCGTTCAGAATGACAAACTAAGCAGAAAACAAGAAAACGAACAAAATAAGCCATACGACAATGAAAGAATTCTTTAAGAATCTGAGCCGCTACAAGGTCTCATCCGTGCTCAATATCCTTGGGCTCGGCATCGCCTTTGCGGCGGCTTATATCATCTTGGTGCAGGTGAACTTTGACCTTGGGTACAATCGCTGCTTCGAGGATGCGGACAAGCTATATCGCTTGGAGTTCAAGTCTGTAATGGGTGACGCAACCAAGAAGATGCCACACGTGTCGCACTACGTGGGTGAGGCCGTGGGCGACAACAATGCCAATGTGGAGGAGTATGCCTGGACATTCCCTTATCCTCAGGCGAACCTTTTCCTTATCCTTCCCCAAGAGGATTATAAGGAGTATTTCCACGCCGAGGCTCGCATCTGCTCATACAATCTGCCCCGATTGTTCAACATACCGCTCATCGATGGCAGTTACGAGGAATTGGCGCATCCCAACTCCATCGTGATAAGTGAGACGTTTGCTCAGACTCACAATCTCAAGGTAGGCGATGCCGTGATGACTGGTAACGAGAAAGCACCCAATATGAATGTGCAGACGATACGGGGTATCTATCCTGACTTTCCCGACAACTGCGAATTTGCACGCACCGTGATATTGCAGTTGACCGACAAGGAGATAATGCCAGGCAAGGATGAGTTTTGTTACTCCTACTATTATAAGGTGCACGATGCCGGGCAGAATGATATGGTGCTTGCCAATGGTCTCCGCCTGATAGCACCGAAGTATGGCGAGGCATACGAGGATTTGCGAAAGGCCTCAGAAGGCGCCAGCCAGGAGCAATGGCTGAAACTGGGGAAAGAGTATTTGCGACTGACGTCGGTCTATGACATCTACTTTGCCAATGATGTGGAGGGAATCATCGGACACGACATTGGTAACAGATCTACCACCTACACGTTGCTGAGCATCGCGGTGCTGATACTGGCCATCGCGTTCATCAACTTCGTGAACTTCTTTATGGCGATGGTGCCGCGCCGCATTCGTCGAGTGAATACGGAGAAGGTGTTTGGCTGCTCCACACGCCGCCTGCGCATAGGCTTCGTGCTCGAAGCTGTAGGCCTGGTAGCGCTTGGCCTTCTATTGGCTGCCTACATCGTCTTCATGGTAGCGCCAGAGCTGACGGGGTTGCTCTCTACATCGGCTCTGCTGGGCGACAACCCGATGATAGTTCTGTGCATCGTAGTGTCGGGTCTCCTGCTTGCCGTTGTCAGCAGCATCTATCCGGCCTACTATATCACCTCCGTACCACCTGCCTTTGCGCTGAAAGGCACGTTTGGCAACACAGCATCGGGTCGTCGTATGCGCTACGTGCTCTTGGGCATACAGTTTGCCATCTCCATCGCCCTCATCACCTGCACGTTGTTTATTCGCTTGCAGCACACCTATATGCTGCGTTACGATATGGGCTTCAATAAAGAGAACGTGCTTGGGGTAAATCTCGGCAGTGCCAGCAAATCGCGGTGGGACTTCAATGCACGACAACAGTTCACCAATGAGCTGAAGACCAATCCGATGATTGTAGATGCAGCCTTTGGTTCTGAAAACTTTATCGCAGACACCCGCTCGACGCATAACAGAGTGACGGAGAAGGGCGAAAACATCTTCTTCCAAGCCTATTCCGTGTCGCACAACTTCCTTCGCGTTATGGGTATCGAACTGATTGAGGGACGCGACTATATGCCCGAAGATGAGCAACAGGATGACAAGCAACTCTACATCTTCAACGAGAAGGCACAGAAAGAATTTGGTCTAAAGGTCAATGAAGATCTGCATGGAGCCACTGCCGTCGGTTTCTGCAAGGACTTCAAGTTCCGCTCCCTGCAATATGAAAGTTCGGCCTTTGCCTTCTGCGTAAGAGAGCATACAGGGTATATGAAGCATTGCTATGTGCGTACTGCAGCAAACGCCGATATTGAAGCCGTGGAGAAGCATATCAAGGATTGTGTCACTAAGATG
>JAZRFA010000110.1:0-13223 GCA_045661085.1 Bacteroidaceae bacterium | reverse complement strand
GCCCACTCGTCGACATACTCAGCCATTGTTGATGACGGGGTGATAGGATAGATAGCTGCTACCTCAGAGAACATATACGAGATATGCGCAGCTGCCTGGTTACCGTCACAGGTGATAAATTTCTTTTGTTTAGCCATAGCTATAAAATTTACTATTTAACAATTTACAATTTACTATTTAAAACTATGTATATACCTATTTATAACATAAGGAATCTTACTTAATACAAGAACCCGAAGGGCCACAGAGGAATTTCATTTCCACGGCCTAGCTCACGTTTTTGCATAACGTAATAGATGTTCGGGTTGTTCTTCTTCTTCAATCCTTCGGTGCACACCTTGAATTGCATATTGCCGTCCACGATGAACGACAATCCCTTGCCGGCCTTGCTCACCCGATGGTCTTTCCACAATGAGTTGGCCAAGAAGGTCTCGAGCACATCCCGCTCCTCCACCTTCACCGGGTAGATGCTGTATATGAGGTTCGTGTTGTGCAGCATCACCTTGGCAGGCTTCTTGGGGAACGATTCACCAGGATTATACACCATATTGATGAGTCGCGCATCGGCGAGATACTTAATATAGTTCATCACCGTGGCACGCGAGGTATTTATTGCGGCGGCCAGCTTGCTCACGTTGGGTGCTGCAGGGCCGTTGACGGCCAACAGGTAGAGCAGCTTCTTGATTTTTGCCAGGTATTTCAATTCCATCTGCTGCACGATGAGGATATCCACCTCGATCATGGCATTCATCGTCTTCAGCAGATTCTCGGCATAGTTGCGTTTCTCCAGGAAGAAGGGGTAGAATCCATGGTGCAGATAGTTCTGGAAGAAGGCATTGGGGCTCACCTTGGGCAATATCGTGCGGGCAATCTGCTCATGGTTGGTGAGTATCTCTTCCAGCGTGTAGCTGCGGAAGTTGTTGCCCGTCTTCAGGTTCAGATATTCACGGAACGAGAGTCCGCGCAAGTTATAAGGCTTGGCGATGCCGTTCAGTTCGGGGTTCTCATCCTTGAGTCGCATCACCGACGTGCCGGTAAACACGATCTTCAGCGAGGGGAATCGGTCGTAGCACTCGCGCAGCTGCTGGCTCCAGTTGGGAATCTTGAACACCTGATCCACGAGCAGCACCTTGCCTCCGCGGCGGATAAATTCCGCAGCGAACTCCACCAGGCTGTTGCCCTGGAAATAGAAGTTGTTCATATTCACATACAAACACGAGCGGTCGTTTCTGAAACGCTCCTGCGCATATTGGATAAGGAATGTCGTCTTACCCACACCACGCGTACCCTTGATACCTATCAGGCGGTCGTTCCAGTCAATCTCGTCCATCAATGCACGGCGTATCGGCGCTTCGGTGTGCGCCAACAGGTATTCGTGCGTCTTGTAGAATGCTTCCATAGTAGCTTTTGTTATCGACAAATAGATTCCGAACGACAAAGTTACAAAGTATTTTTATTCTTTGCAATCCAAACATTGCAAATTTGCAAAAAACTTTCATTACCTTCGCGTCATGAACAGCATCAAGGTCTTCAATCCCGAGCACGATATGGCGTTGGCCAATGGCGACCGCCACTTCATCGCTCCCCGCAACATCCGTGAGATGGCGTGCGACCTCGCCCCTCTCATGGAGTTCATCGAGGGAGACGAGATTCTCGTGTGGGGATGGGACCATGCTATAAAGACTCGCCTCCTGCGCATGGGCATTGCCGAAGAGCGGCTCCCCACCGATGCCGCCCTCATGGTGCTGCGTGCCTGCTCCGAGCGCCAGTCGGCCCATCAGCTACTCCGTGCCTTCCATGCCGATCATCCCGAGGGACCCTACATTGGCGAGAGCATCCTGGCACATGCCCTCGGCGACATCGCCGCCTATGCCACACTGCATGGGCACATCATCCTCAAAGACCCGCTCTCGAGCAGTGGCAAGGGGTTGAGACATGTGAATTTCAACGAAAACATTAACAGAAACAGTGTACAGTTGGGGCGGCAAGCGACACTCCTTTATGAAGCTTCAGTCGTCGCAACCGACGCTCCTTCCGCGTCGGTGTCAACGTCTCCGTTAGAAAAAGTCGAGAACTGGACCAATGCCCTCATCCGCCGCCATGGCTACCTCACCGCCGAACCCTATTATGACAAGGTGCAGGACTTCGCCATGGAGTTCTGCATCCGCGGGGGGCAGTGCCGCTTCATCGGCTACTCGCTCTTCAATACCAATCCCCACGGTCGCTACGAGAGCAACCTGCTCATGGAGGACGAGAAGATTGAATCCATGCTTGCACGATACATCCCTCACTCTGCCCTGCACGAGGTGCGCGACTGGGTCATCGCCCACAGCCACTACATCATCCCCACTGGGTGGGACACCACCCGTCACCCCCTCTACTTCGGCATCGACATGATGGTGGTCAATTTTCAATTCTCAATTTTCAATTCTCAATTTAGGATACATCCCTGCGTCGAGATCAATCTCCGCCTCAACATGGGCATCATAGCCCACGAGGTGCGCCGCAAGCTTCTAGCTCCAGGTGTCGAGGGTCGCTTCCACGTCGCCGCCTTCCCCTCCGAGGAGGCTGCGCAGCAGTTCCATCGGGAGCACACAGAAAAATACCCTCCCGTGTACTGGGAGGGTAAGATGGTGTCGGGCTATCACCCACTGACACCCATACTGCCCCACACCCGCCATCACGCTTACGTCATTTGCGGATAGGGTGCGTGCCGTGCATCAGCAGTACATGTTGAGTATCGCTTCGTACAGCTCCTGCTTGCCGCTGATCTGTTCGGGCTCGCCATGCTGTTTGGCATAGGCCACGAGTTCCTCAATACCCATTTTGCCCTCCTCAAAGGCCTTTCCCTCGCCCGAGTCGAACGAGGCATAGCGTTGTGCCAGCATCTGTCGATAGGGCGACTCCTCGAGCATCTGTGCCGCCGACTCCAGTGCGCGCGCCATGGCGTCCATACCCGCGATGTGAGCGATGAAGATGTCCTCCAGGTCGGTCGAGTTGCGTCGTGTCTTGGCGTCAAAGTTGGTGCCTCCCGTGTCGAATCCGCCGTTGCGTATGATGTGTATCATCGCTTGTGTCAGTTCATAGTTGTCGATGGGGAATTGGTCGGTGTCCCATCCATTCTGATAGTCGCCACGGTTGGCATCAATAGATCCCAGCATGCCGTTGTCTACTGCCACGGCCAGTTCGTGCTCAAAGGTGTGTCCAGCGAGCGTGGCGTGATTCACCTCGATATTGACCTTGAAGTCCTTGTCCAGCCCGTGAGCCTTGAGGAACCCGATGACCGTCTCCGTGTCCACATCATATTGATGTTTCGTGGGCTCCATGGGCTTGGGCTCGATGAGGAATGTGCCTGCGAATCCCTTGGCACGGGCATAGTCGCGCGCCTTGGTGAGCATCATGGCGAGGTGTTCCTTCTCGCGACGCTGGTCGGTATTGAGCAGACTCATGTATCCCTCGCGTCCGCCCCAGAAGACGTAGTTCTCGCCACCCAGTTCGATGGTGGCATCAATGGCATTCTTGATTTGCACCGCAGCACGCGCCACCACGTCGAAATTGGGGTTGGTAGCCGCACCATTCATATAGCGTTTGTGCCCAAACACGTTGGCTGTGCCCCACAGGAGTTTGATGCCCGTCTCCTGCTGCTTCTGCTTCACATAGGCCACTATCTCCTTGAGGTTGGCCTCGTATTCCTCAATGCTATTGCCCTCGCTCACGAGGTCCACGTCGTGAAAGCAGTAGTAGCCAATGCCTATCTTCTGCATAAATTCAAACCCCGCATCCACCTTATCCTTGGCCGCCTGTATGGGGTCACCCGAGACGTTCCAAGGGAAGTCTTTGGTGCCTCCGCCAAACTGGTCACCACCCTCGGCACACAGCGTGTGCCACCACGCCATGGAGAAGCGCAGCCAGTCCTTCATCTTCTTGCCCATGATGACCTTTTCCGCGTCGTAGTAGCGGAATGCCATGGGGTTTCTACTCTCGCGTCCTTCGTACCGGATCTTACCGATTCCGGGGAAAAATTCTTTTGCCATGATATTTGGTTTAGTGTTTAGTGTTTAGAGTTTAGAGTTGAGGGTTAACGACCTCAATCGATAAACGATTTCCATCGCTCGTATGCTTCCATTGTTGCCTCGGTGTCTACCGTGCTGGGCTCTACGGTGGCCAACTGCTGCAGGGTGGCGAATGCCTCGCGATGACTCTTGTATATACCTGCTCCGATACCTGCGCCACGTGCTGCTCCGATGGAGCCATCGGTGTCGTATAGGTTGATGGTAGCCCCCGTGACGTTGGCCAATGTTTGACGGAAGAGCGGACTGAGGAACATGTTGGCACATCCGGCATGTATGCGTTTCACCTCCATACCCATCTGCTCCATCACCTCTATGCCATACTTGAAGGCAAAGGCTATGCCCTCTTGTGCCGCACGCAGTATGTGGCCGCGATGGTGCAGGTTGAAGTTCAGCCCGTGCAAGCTGCACCCCGGTGCGTGGTTCTCGAGCACGCGCTCAGCCCCATTGCCAAAGGGCAGTATGGAAAGCCCGTCGGCACCGATGGGCACCGAGGAGGCTATATCGTTCATCTCATCATAGGATATTGCCGATGGCAAGATGTTGCGTCGCAGCCACGAGTTCAGTATGCCCGTGCCATTGATGCAGAGGAGCACGCCGAGACGAGTATGCTCCATGGTATGGTTGACGTGAGCAAAGGTGTTCACCCTCGACTTGGGGTCGTAGGCCATCTCGCCCAGCACGCCATACACCACGCCCGAGGTCCCTGCCGTCGAAGCAATCTCTCCCGGCTCTAGCACGCCCAGCGACAGCGCATTGTTGGGCTGGTCACCCGCACGGTAGGTTACGGGTATTCCAGCCGCAAGTCCAAGTTCTTCAGCTGCGGTCGCCGTCACCCCTCCCTGCACACCAAAGGTGGGGCACAGCGCAGGAACCATCGAGGCGTCAAAGCCATAGTGATTCATCACGTCGGCCGACAGGCTTTTCTCCACAAAATCCCAGCAGATACCCTCCGACAATCCCGACACCGTGGTACGCGCCTCGCCCGTGAGTCGCATGGCAATGTAGTCACCCGGCAGCATCACCTTATCTATTTGTGCATATAACCCAGGCTCATGCTCCTTTACCCATGCCAACTTCGACGCGGTGAAGTTGCCTGGTGAGTTGAGCAGATGCTCGTGGCATCGCTCCTCCCCTATGGCGGCCAAAGCGCGCTCCCCGTAGGGCACGGCACGCGAGTCGCACCAGATGATGGCGGGGCGCAATGCACGGCCCTGCCTGTCCACGCACACCAGTCCGTGCATCTGATATGATATGCCTATGGCCGCCACCTCATCACCCTTTGCCTGCGCTGCACGCATGATATCTGCCGTAGCCTCCTTCAGGTATCGCCACCAGCTGTCGGGCTCCTGCTCGGCCCATCCGGGCTGCAGTGCGATGATGGGTGCCTCCGCCTTGGGGTAGAAGGCCGATGCCACGCACCGCCCGCTCTCCACCTCCACGAGGCTTGCCTTCACCGACGAACTGCCTATGTCGTAGCCTATCAAGTATCGTTTCATATGCGTAACTGTTCTTTTTTGCGAAGATACAATAAGTGATTGAAAAATATGCCGTTCGCTTCGATATTTTTACAGAAAACCTGCCATACCATATAAAAAACGTTAAATCACCGAACGATTGGCGATGTGGCGTGTATGCAAATGTGAAAAGACGCGTTTTTCACAAAAGTTAAACTAACAACTCACACAAATAAAAATATGAGAAGAATACACACCTTTACCCTTTGCCTCGTGGCAATAGTGGGACTGGCATCGATGCCCGATGTCGCGCAAGCACAAACCAAAGTAGAAGAACCTCAGAAGGTGGAGACACCTGTCAAGGTACACCAAAGTGCCGAGTGGTACAAGACCCAAGAGCGCCTTTGGAAAGCCGAGATTGACAAGAACCCTCAGAATGAGGAGGCGTGGGGCAACTATTACCGTGCAGTGAGATATAGAAGTTGGTGCGAGAGCATGCCCGACATCAACGAACGGCTCAATGCCATTATAGAGGACATGGGCAAGGCGATTCCCGACACCTACACGATGTACATTATGGATTATTACCATAAGGGCGATGTCAACGCTGCTCCAAATATGAAAAAGGCCATACAGATGCGCCCGGACAATGTGGAGATGTATCCTGACTACGTTAGCTACCTGATGCAAACGGGAGACGAAGAGTTGATGGCCGACATACTGAAGCGATGGTACAACAGTGGCACCTACTCGCCTTCTCTGCTCAACTATGCCTACAACGAACTTAGCGGCATGAAGGCAAACAGCATTATTTTTGTCAGCGGAGACTCACCGACATTCTCAAAACTGCTGGTGCAATACGGGAAAGATCTCTTCGAAGACATTGATGTCATATGCATAAGCATGATGTGGTCATCCAACTACAGGAAGCTGGTATGCGAGCGATTGAGTATTCCTGACTTTGAGCCTATACCACAGATTTCGAGTCAGGAGGAGGCCGACAAATACACTGACCAAATGATGCTACACATCATCAAGCACACTCGCCGCCCCGCCGTATACTTCTCTGCACTGATGAATATGCCGTCGTTCAAGGACAAGCTCTACTCCGAGGGACTCGTGATGCGCTATAGCGAAAAACCTTATGACAACTTGGCCATCAAGCGCAAGAACTTCGAGGAGAATTACCTTACCGACTACCTTCGCGAGAACTTCCTCCCCGAGAGCTACCCGGCTTCCGCAAACAAATTTAACTTGAATTATGTACCCTGCTTCAAGTCGCTCCTCGACCACTACAAGCAGACAGGCAACACCACACGCTACGACGAACTGCGCCGTCTGATGCTGCGCATCGTGGATCAAATCAATGTGCCCGACGAAGAAAAACAGAAGTACTATGAGGAGATTGACCGCTGACACCCTGCCATCCTTGCCCGATGCCGAGCTGATGCTGCGCGTCGGGCAGGGCGAGCACACGGCCTATGAGGTGCTCTACGAGCGACACGCGCAGAGGCTGGGCGGATTCTTCCTCCGCATGCTCGCCTACGACACGGCCAAGGCCGAAGACATGGTGCAGGAGCTCTTCATCCGCGTCTGGACATACCGCGCCAGCTACCACGTCTCGCAGCCATTCACCACGTGGCTCTATGCCATGGCCTACAACCTCTGCAAGAACGACTATCGGCACCAAGAGGTGCACCAAAGCTATGCAGCAGAGTGCTCACTACGCGAAGAGCCTATCTCCACAACAGACGAGGCCCTCGAGCACAGCGAACTGCGCCAACTGCTCCGCCAAGCCATACAGGCCCTACCCGAGGCGCAACGTGATGCTTTTCTGCTCCACTATGATGAGGAGCTTACCGTGCCCGAGGTGGCTCGTATCGTCGGTTGCCCCGAGGGAACGGTAAAGTCGCGTCTTGCCACAGCGCTGCAGACGATCAGGAGACAAATAAAAATGTGTTTGTGAGTTTAGTGGTTTATGAGTTTATAAGTTTTACAAGGACAACAAACTCACCAACTAGAAACTAAAGAACTAAAAAACTTAAAACAATATGAATGAAAACGAACTGAAAAGAATAGAACAAGAGTCAGCCGAACTCCTCTCCCTGCTTCGCGAAGTGCGTGACGAAGACAATGCCACCATACGCAAAGCCCCGTGCCCCCGTCCCAGCAAGAGGAAAGCGCTTCACATCAGCCCCTACTGGCTTGTTGCCGCCTCCGTGCTGGGCTTTGTGCTCGGCATGGCCGTGCCACGCGACACAGACATTGCCACAGGAGAGTATACCACCCTGCTTGCCGACACCAGTCACACCTTAGGCCGTAGCCTCGCTGCGGGCGACATCAACTTTGCGTTATTGGTGAAGTGAAAAAAGTTTTGCATGGACTTCAATTGGTTACAATTAGCAACTAGCTCAAAAGAAACATCCTCGATGTGAATGCCGAGCCTCACGACCTCGATGGCTGGGGTTTCTGCAGAAGGTGATGGAGTAAAGAAAAGCCCCATTCCATTGCAGAAGCACTGCGTTCTCAAAAATTTTCTTCTTCGCTGTAACCTTTTGGTTAGTGGTGTTGTCTAATTGACGGTGACACCACAAAAGAGTGAACAAGATAAACGAACAAACTAAAACAGCGAACAATATGAAAAAGTTTTTCAAGGTGCTGCTATTGGCAGCGGTGGCATTGATGCCAATGATGGGAATGGCGCAAAACCCCCATTCTCCAGAAGCACAGTATGAACGCTCAAGACAGATTCAGCAGTATGAGGACTCGGTGGCTGGAGCAAGACAGGCACAACTGGATAGGCATGCCGAAAGGATGGCACAGATTGATGCCGATATACGAAAAAACAGTGCCATCCGGGGCGAGGATGTACTGATTGTACTGATTATAGTTTGCATTATTGCAGCAGGCATTGCCGCACTTGTCCTCTGCCTCCGTCACTCACGCAAGAAGGCCGAAGACCACAAGGAACTTATCAACAAACTCATCGACAACAACCTACTGAACTCTACCGAGCCCATCAGCAAGGAGGCCATCGAGGCGTTGATGAAGCCGAAGAAGAGCGATAAGGATAAATTTATCACTGATGCCACGCTGGTGGGACTTGGTCTCGGGATTGGATTTGGTTCAGGAACAGTTCATGGTGGAGTAAGTGATATTCTTGAAGTTGCTGCATTTATTCTGCTTTTCCTTGGTGCGCTACGCCTTGTTATTCGCACAATCTTTATAATTATAGGGTATTTTGCCAATAAGAAAAGAAAATCCAAGATTGAAGCAAAGGAGGCTGAGTCAATAGAAGAGGCTGAAGTTGTAGAGGAAAAGTAATTATAGAAAACTGTCCCTCTGTTCATAGAGGGGCAACGCGAGATGAGCGTTGCTTGCGACGATGGGAGCTTTAGCTCCCCAAAGTCGTCTCAGGAGGGAGTTGCCTTTCCCTTCGGCCGGCGAACACGTTTCCAAGCGCAGCGCGGAGTTTTTTGAGACTTTATTGCTTCGCACTTCGTTTGAAACGCCCCCGCCTCTTCGAGGCACCCCCTCTATAAACAGAGGGGGAGTTTGGCGGCAAGCCGAATGCAACTTTCAACTTTCAATTTTCAATTCGTATAATGTCGAGTCCCGAAGAAATATTCCTTATCTCCCGTGTGGTACTGCTTGGCGACGAGCGTGCCTTCGGCCGATTGATGAAGCGGTACCTGCGCCCTGTGCACCGGTACTTCCTCATCGAGACGGGTGGCGATGAGGCGCTGAGTGATGACCTCACGCAGGAGACCTTCATCCGTGCATGGAAGGGGATGGACAGTTACAAGCGGCTCTCGGCATTCGGCACGTGGCTCTACCGCATTGCCTACAACACCTATCAGAGCCATCTCAGAGGAGCGAAGCATCACCTGAGCCTCGACGATGAGCATCTATCTCCTATCTTGCAGACATTGACCGCGGAGGCCGACCATGATGCCGAGCAGGTGGCCTCTCTGCACCGCGCCATAGCACAACTGAGCGAAAGGGAGCGCACCTGCATCACGCTCTTCTACCTGGAGGAGATGAGCGTCAAGGAGATTGCTGCCGTGACCAGCATGAGCGAGGGCTCCATCAAGACAGCCCTACACCGTGGACGAAACCATTTGCGAACCTTATTGACCGAAACGATATGAACCGCGAAGACCGACAGATAAGAGACCTGCTGCTGAAGGCAGATACCCTGAGCAGCGAGCACGAGAGCCAGTTGCACAGCCGCATCATGCGCCAGTTGCCCACACGTAGCCTGCGCCGTATCTACCTGATCCTCTTCTTTGCCATCCTGTGGGGCGGCGGCATAAGCCTGTTCATCACCTATTGGCAGGAGATCTCCCACGCCCTGCTCACGATGACGAGGACGCTGCTCGACTATCAACTGCCTTCGATGGAGACGTTCGTCACATTTGCGCTCTGCATCGGTGCCATCGTGTTCATCATCGTAGAAAGTTGGGAGGCGATGAACGAATACTACGAATACGAGATACGGCAGATGTGGGAGAACAGGTCGTAGGGATTCCAAGACATGAGATTGAACGCATGAGCGGATGCTTCAAAATATAATTTTTCACCTCGATGTAATTTTCGGGGCTTAAGTTTTCGTAGACTTTTTTGCCTTTTCCTCCAACAGTGCGTGATTGTTCGTAGAATTATCACTACATTTGCATACATTCTTATATGACAGACAAAATGGCCGAGAATAAAGTAATCATATACACCGCCAACGATGGCACGACAAAGATTGACGTTAAGCTGGAGGAAGAGACCCTGTGGCTTACGCAGGCTCAGATGTGCGAGCTGTACCAAACGAGCAAATCAAATGTAAGTGAGCACATTAAGCATATCTTTGAGGAGGGAGAGCTTGATAAGGATTCAGTTGTTCGGAATTTCCGAACAACTGCAGCTGATGGTAAAGTATATATGGTATCTCACTACAATCTGGATATGATTATCGCTCTCGGATACCGTGTGCGTTCACTCATTGCCACTCGATTTCGTCAATGGGCAACTGAGCGACTGAAGGAGTATATCGTGAAAGGATTCACCCTCGATGACGAACGACTGAAGAAGTTGGGCGGTGGCAGCTATTGGAAAGAACTGCTGGAGCGCATCAGGGATATCCGTGCCACGGAAAAGGTGCTCTACCGCCAAATACTGGAGATATATGCTACAAGCATTGACTATGACCCACGGGCACAAGTGTCGCAGGAGTTCTTCAAGAAGGTGCAAAACAAGATACACTATGCCATTCACGGACATACGGCGGCAGAACTGATTGTGGAACGTGCCGATGCCGAAAAGGACTTTATGGGCCTGCTGACCTTTAAGGGCAACCACCCCACCTTAAATGAAGCGAAAACTGCAAAGAACTATTTGAACGACAAGGAACTCCGCGCAATGGGACAGCTCGTGTCGGGATACTTGGACTTTGCCGAGCGCCAAGCCGAGCGTGAGCAGGCGATGACGATGAACGACTGGGCGGCCTATCTGGACAGGATTCTGACAATGACCGGTGAGCAACTGCTGCAAGACAATGGCAGCGTATCACACGAGGAGGCTATGGAACACGCCACCACGGAATACCGCAAATACAAGCAACGCACCATCAGCGATGTGGAGCGCGACTACCTGTTCTCCATTAAAACGTTGGAGGATCTGGGTAAAAAGAAGAATTGATTCGTGAGGGATTGACTTTAACCCGCTAGCAATCATAAATAAATTTTCACCTCACTGTAACTTTCGGGGCTTTTCTCCGTCTTATAGATGGAATAATACACAAGATGAGCACAATGAAATCAACCAAACTATTCCTCTTCCTTGCCGTGGCGGTGCTGCTGGGGGCGTGCACGAGAGCAAACAAAGTAATTGAATTTCCGTTGGTAGGCGCGTCCAACACTACCAATATCGTCTTTGAGAAGGTGGAACTCACCGATACGGCCACGGTGCTTACCGTGCGTGGGTTCCATCAACCCAACGAATGGATTCGAGTACCCTCATATAGCCACCTTGTTGCACAAGGTGGGGAATACAAGCTGCTTGGAAGCAAGGATGTGGAGATAGATGAGTTACTCTATATGCCCGCTGATGGCGACTCATGCTTCACATTGATGTTCGAGCCTCTGCCTAAGGGATGCACATCGTTTGACTATATCGAGAGCGATGTCGAGAACGACTGGCGCATCTACGACATAGACTTGACAGGCAAAAGAGATGCTAACCACCCCGCAGGCTTGCCGTGCGAGTTACTAAATGCGCCTAAGACCGAGGGAGAGATGCCTCAGTATGCCTACGAGATAGGCGATGTCACCATCAATGTGCATCTGCTGGGCTATCGCGAGGGATTGGTGAGGTATATGACACTGCCTGTGAATACCACTTTCGAGGGGCAACGCAGCATAGATGTGTATCTCGACCCCAAGACAGGAGAGGGCACGGTCTCCTTCCGTCAGTACGGTACGGGCAGTTCGTACATCGTCATCAACGGCAAAGGACACGAGCACTTCTTCTTTGCTCCGGGCGACAGCATAGACCTCTATGTAAACCTTGCTCACGTCAACAAGGACTTGATGTACAACTATGACGAGCCCGTAGGAGTACCTTCCATAAAGGGTTGTTGGACCAAGGGTAGCCGCTACGATGACCTGAACAATCTGCCTTCGGTAGAATGGAACCTACCCGACTCGCTTGGCATATCAAGAAACTTGTTTGAGAACATCACCGCTGACGAATACACCGACCGCTTGATAGAGAACTACCAAGCCCTATGCAACTTTGTAGACAACTACCCCTGCCACGCATGGCAGAAGGAGATTGCCAAGAGAGGCACCTTTGTCGATTGCTTGGGCATTCTCGAAAACGATCTCCGACGTTATGTCCTGTCCGAGGAGGAAGCAGCTGCACTTGATCCCTTGAAGTCTGAACATTATGAGCGGATCTATGGCCTTGTCGATGTGGGTAGCCCATACCTGCTGCTTACAAAGGAACCTTATATGATAGCCAAATGCACACAAAAGTTGGACTACGGAAAGATTCTTGAACTCTTTGACCTCTATGTTACCCATAATTCTGTTGCTTCAGCACGTCGATACCGTATGGAAGAAACAATCATTGAGGCTTTGCGCAAGGGCTTGGCCAAGCCCGAGTTCTACGCAGAGGTTATTGCTGATGTACAGCATCAGACGACAGAAGCGTTGGCCAAACTCGACAACAACATCATAGATGTCAAGGATATAGCTCCCGAAGTGCTGTTTGAGCATATCATCGCCCCGCACAAGGGTAAGGTTGTGTTGGTAGATTTCTGGAACACCTGGTGCGGCCCTTGCCGCAGTGCCATCAAGGAGAACGAGCCTTACAAGACGGGCGAGCTCGCCAGCGAAGACCTCGTATGGGTGTACATCGCCAACGAGACCTCCCCCTCGAACGTATATGCTGAGACCATCCCCAACATCAAGGGCATCCACTACCGCGTGAACAGTACACAATGGAGTTACCTCACCAATACATTCAAGATTAAAGGCATTCCCTCATATGTGCTTGTCGACAGGGATGGCAACTACGCCTTGCGCAATGATCTGCGCGACCACAGCAAGATGGTGAGTACGCTGAAGGAGGAGCTGAAGAAGTAGCAGCAAAGGTTTGTGGCTTAGAGTGATTAATTCATGAGCATTGCCTTTAGCCCCTGCGG
>JAZRFA010000109.1:0-4235 GCA_045661085.1 Bacteroidaceae bacterium | reverse complement strand
GTATAGTACTGATGTTTGTTCTTCCCCAATCCAAGAAGACTTGTGAACTGTTAAGCAAAGGTATCTTCAAGGTAAAACGCCCAAGCTGGTCCATCTGAGCGGAGAACCCCTGCTGCTCACCCGCGATTATATTCTGAATGTCTGCACTGAATGAACGGCCTCCTCTGCTCAGTTCGGTCTGTGTCATGCCTTTGAGCCATCCCACGATGGTCACGCTATCGCCCATTCGGTAACCATTGTCCTTGAAGCCTTGGCGGTCGTCACGAGTGGGATAGTCGGGCAAGGTGCTTGTGGTGATGGGGCTACACTTTACACTCACCTTTTTGTCTATGGTGATTGTGCGCTCCTCCTTTTTTGTGGGACTTACCTTGATGTCCTTTGTCTCACTACCATTACTGATGGTGAACGTATAGCCTCCCTTGCGTTCCGTCTGCTCCACGATGTCCCATACGGCATTATCATAGATAACGTGCTTCTCGGTAAAGCCGATGACCCAGTCACCCGTCTTCGGGTTTCGCCAGTAAGTATCTGTAAGGTTTTGTGCATTGCTTGTGTTAGCCCCCAGCAGCAGCACCGCCACGGCAAGGGCAAGGAATAGTTTGGTTGGTTTCATTGTGCTCATCTTGTGTATTATTCCATCTATAAGACGGAGAAAAGCCCCGAAAGTTACAGAGGTCGTGATATTTTTTTATTTATTCATAGTCAATTTACGGACATTTATGTTGAGAAGAAAGAAAAACGATCTGATTACTTAAATGTCCATGCCAGAACTTCACAGCCCCGGCATGGATTGGTCTTGACCATTTTATCTAAATTACTTTATTGGTTTTTATTTGACTACTTTACGTTCTTTGTATTCAAACAGATGCTGATTCTGTCTCAGCTCTTCGATGTTGAGGTGCATAATGCGTTCTCCTTTCCAATTGGCACCCCATGAGTCGAAGGGCTCGCCATCGGGCTCTATGTAAGAAATACTCTTGGCATTCTCAGATAAGGGCTCGAATACGTGCATGAAAACCATATGGTCGCCAGAGTATCCCTCCAGCCAAAAGATATGGTCATTGCTGGGAAATCCTAACACTTCTTTCAATTGATATACGTTACCCTTTTCGTCTACAAGCATGCTGCCATTTGAGAATCCCCAATATCTACGCATCCAAACCTGTTCCTTGGCCATTGCCAGATAAGTAGCCTCAGGAGTGCGCCACAGTGCCATTGTACCTTCCTTTACAGGTTGTATCAAATGAGCATCGGTATATACTGCCCATGCGTGGCCATCGCTCTTCGTGTAGTTGGGGGCTTCCTCCTTCACGAGCTTAGGCAAGCGGTATTCAGGCGCTTTGTCGTAGAAATTAGCTTTGTCGCTCTCACGGCTCAAAGAAACTTTCCTTCCACGCATGTACCAGTTGGGTACACCATAGATACCAATCTCTTTTGTCTTGCGAGGCAACTTAGGGAAATAGATTTGGAAATCAAGTATGTCACCTTTCTTTGACTTCACGGCAAAGTATTTACCCCAGCCACATTCGGGCACTGAGCGTATAGCTCGGTAGTTTATACCTGTCTCTTGGTCAACGATAGCCGTTTCATCGGATGCTAACCAGAAGTTTTGCAACACATCGGCTGGCATTTGGAGATAACAGTGTAATACGGTATAACTGCCTTCATCTTTCAGTTCATAAGCCAAACCTGCCAGTCCCTCTCTTTCGACCGCTTTGGATGCCTCGAATTCTTTCACGTTTTCTACTGTGGGGACACTATCTGCCCAAAGAATCTCAGTTTGATTGTTCCAGTCCTCGGTATTACGCCATACAATAGTGGTCTCTTGTGTCTGCTCGTCTACCGTAACTTCTGGGGCTCCAATCATCATGGTTCCTCCAGATGATGCTAAAGTCTTGGTATCTTCGCTATTTGCCCCACAATCTTGAAGTGTGCATGAGGTAATGGACATTCCTGCAAAGGTTGCAAGGATGATGAATAGTTTTCTTCTCGTTTTCATATTGTCTGTGATTTAGAGTTTGTAATACATATATTTCTTATTAAAGGGCGCATGCTTATCCCTAAAATTCATATAATTGGTGTTTGATATACTCACCCCTATCGGTGCATTCACTCCATAAAGGAAGGTGGTGTTGCCTATCTTTTCTGCCAGCCACATGTGATGACGGCCTTCGTGCATATCGTCCAACTCGAAGAAAAACTCTTCTTGCGACAGGCGAAGTTGATAGCCTGGACTATTGTTATTGTACCAACAGGCTACTTGAAGCAAACGACCGAAGACATCGACCTGCATTTCATCGGGGAACACGTAGAGGTAGTTCGTGGCATTGGCAGTAGAGGTGCTGTCAAGCATTTCTTCTTGTATGCCATAGTAGCCTGCGAGCTTTACGATGAACTCATCTACGAGCGCGGGGCTCTGGTATTCAAGTTGCTCTTTGTCGTCAGCAGATGCATAGACTATATTGTCTTTCTCTGTGTATGTTTCTGTCTGTAAGGCAGCAATTTGGTTTTCTGTGAGCTTATCTCCTGTATATGTATAACCGATAAAGACTGTTACTACCATACATGCCGCCACTGCAGCCCACGGCCAAAGGACGATGCGCTGGGGGTGTACCTCGGCACGAGCCATCAGCCGCTCGTTGAGGTCGGCAGGAATCTGCGGACACCGGCTAGCACGACGGGCCAGCGCACTGCGCAGAGCCGCATCTTGTTGCTTGTTGTCGGGTATGTTGCTATTCATATTGAAGTGATTGGATGATTCTATATAGTTTACGTCTTGTTCGACTTAGCCGTGATGCTACGGTAGATGGAGTTGAGTCGGTAGTGTAGGCAATGTCCTTGATGCTCATGTCGTCAAAGTAGAACATCATGATGAGTGCCATCTCATCGGGAGGGAGATAATCCAGCGCATGCTCTATCAACTGTATCATCTGTTCATCTTGCTGTTGGAAGACCTTGCTCACGGCTTCGTCCTGTATGCTCTCCAGATCCACATCACGGTCATCAACATAGATTATCGGCTGAGGGGTGCGCCGCACAAAGTTGAGCGACTCATGATAGGCTATGCGGCTCATCCAAGTTGCCAACGAGGCTTGCTTCGCATCGTACGACTGGATATTGCGGAAAACCTTGACAAACACATCTTGATAAACTTCCTCCGCATCTTCCTGGCAGGTGACGATTCTGGCCACTTGGCCAAAAATCATCTCACCATACTGCAGAAGCAGATAGCGCTGGGCTTGCGCTTCCTGTCGGCAAAGGCATTGTATGAGTTTGTCTGTCGTTTTATACATCACGTTTGTGTGGCTTGTCACTCTTATATACACGGAAAAGCCGAAAACATTGCAGCAAAATTAAAAAAAGATGATTCGTATGATTTCTCCCAAACACAGAGAAGTCCCGAGACTTACAAGAGTAAGTTTTATTATAAACGGGGAGACGTGACGACAGTTCTTGACTTGTCCGTTACTTCACTCTTGCCTCTTGCCTCCACAGATGACATCGCAAAACTCGGCTGGGAGTTTCTTGCGGATGCGCTCCTTGCGTTTACGTATGGTGGCTGTGGTGGTGTGACCGAGATGGGCAAGGATGGCATTGGAGTAGCCAAGGTACATTCCCAATGCGCAGATGAGTTCCTGGTCGTTGAGATCACCATTGTTGAGCAGGGTGCGACACGCCTCAGCGAAAGCGTCGAGCAAGGTACGCTCCATTGCACGAGCCGTCTCGTAGGAGAGGTTGGGAAGTTCTCTTTCGTTGACCTGCATGGTGGCAATGTCGTTGTGCACGGATGTCTGTGCGAAGACTTTGCAGCCTTGGGCAAGCAAGTATCCCAGTAGCTCGGCCTTGGAGGGTGTACCCTGTGCGACAGGAGTTGCAGGCTCGGCATGGCGACGGCACTTGGTGGTGCGATACGCCACATACAGTCCCACGACAAGGACTGCGGCAATGGCCACGATGGGGATGAGCGGCTTGCGCTTACTTGTCGGGGCGATGACATTTGCTTGCAACTGGCTCTTGAGTTGCTCCATCGTCATGGGCTCAAACACGCGGCTCTCGCGTATCTTCATGTGCAGTGTCTTGTGGCGACTGGCCGAGTCGGGCATCTCGCGACTGTCGTAGATATTCCAGAGGATATGGTGACAGATGTACTCGATGGCATCGTTCGGGGTGTGTGGCGCTTCCAATGCGAGGTAGGCATAGTGCAATGCCGAGTCTTGAGCCCCGAAGTGCCAGAG
>JAZRFA010000108.1:0-2289 GCA_045661085.1 Bacteroidaceae bacterium | reverse complement strand
TTATGTACCAAAATGTACCAATTGAGGGATTGGAATGGATGATTGATATGTAAACACATTCTACGTTTCCTCGCCGATGAGTGCGTCGAGGTAGCGTTGCTCAAACTCACGCGACTCTTGTGCTGTGTGATACTCCCTCATGCAGCGCAGGAGTCTGATGTGTATATCTATCGACCGAGAGCCCCTTTTATAAGGGCATAGTAGCTGTCCTTACTGATGTGTGCCATAGCACACAGGTCTCTCACACTGATGCCGAGGCATGTGACCTCATCGGCAATGACTTGCCCCAATGGAGGCAGATTGTTGAGTCGTTTTCCCATAATGATTGTAGTTGGTTTGATTACTTCATATTGTTGGTTATGTTTGTGTTGCTAAGGTAGTAAAGAGGGTATAAAAAAGCGTGCTCCGTCGCAGAATTTTGCTGATTGATTTGTTTATCTGTTCAGCTTATACTAATTTTACCCTCCAAATGAATGATGCTATGTATAGCAATGCTGATAAAATAGAGTGGACGCTGATTTTCGTTTCGGAGTTCGGGCGAAAGTTTGGGCTGACGATGAAGCAGGCTTTTAACTACCTGACTCGATACAAAGGTATCGATTTCATCAACCGCCACTACGACTATGTGCACACCCAATCATTCCAGTCGATGATAAGCGACATCAGCGAATACTGCCATAGGAAGGGAGGGGCACTGCAATGATTCTCTACCACGGCACCAATATGGCATTCGATGCCATTGACCTGAAGAAATCGAAACCCAACAAGGATTTCGGACAGGGGTTCTATCTCTCGGCCGACTATGCCCAAGCGATGGCTATGGCCAAGATTAAGGTAGACCAACTGGAGTTTGGAGAGCCCATGGTATTGACTTTTGAGGTGGACGAGGCACAAATGGAGAGACTCAACATCCAACGCTATCACGAATATTCTGAGGAGTGGGCCAAATTCATCTTGCTCAACCGCCGTAACGACAAGCCTTGCCCTGCTCATGACTACGACATCGTATTCGGTCCCATTGCCGACGACCGCGTAGGCGTGCAGCTGTGGAAATATGAAACACAGAGTATCGACCTGCCCACCTTGGTGCGCAACCTGCAGCATATGAAGGGCATCACCTATCAATACTTCTTCGGGACAGAAGAGGCTATAAAACTATTGAAACGGATATGAGCATACAAGAACAGATGAAACTGGATATGACGAAGAATCTTGCCGTGTTGCTGATGGATGCCCATCCTGACCTCACCATGGAGCAGGTGCTCTCGGCCGTACTGAACTCTGACACCTACCTGCGTCTGCAAAATGACAACACACATCTCTACTATCAGAGTCCACGCTATGTATACGATTTCTTGGAGAAGGAATTGACTGCTGGGAAGATGGGGTAAAACCTTTAAAAAACGTTAAATATAGCAGATTATAATCCTTGTGTTCCTCCACATGTGGGGGAACACATTTATTTTTTAAGGGCTTACTTTGTGGCAGAATCAACGAGGTTGATTGTCAACAGACAACAGTCAACGGTCTACAGACTTTCCATACGGACGGAAATCAAGACTTTTGTCTGTTGACTGTTGGCCGTAGACCTAAAAACGCAGTTTTTATGATGCAACAACTAAGCCTATTTCGCGGTGTGCATGATACGCAGCCGCGACCTGTCACCCTCGAGGAACTGGTGACGATGATGCGCACGGACCAGTCGGTGCGCGACCTTACCGAGAAGCACCGCCATGCCCGCTCCACGGGCGATGAGCAGGGTGCCAGTCGTTACAAGAAGATGATGGCCAGCTTTGGCGTGGCTGCCCTCTTCGAGGGTGGCAGACGGCAACAGCACATCGTAGAGCTCACGGGGCTGAGCCTGGTGGACATAGACCATATCCCTGCCGAGCGGATGGGCGAGGTGCTCGCTCTCGTGCGGGGCGATGAGCATACGCTGCTGGCATATACGACGTTGTCGGGGCAGGGGGTGAGAATTCTCTTCAGGTACGAGACCCCCTCCAACCTCCCCCTCTATGGGGAGGCTTTGCAGACATCGCTGCCAAACAATTCAAGCAAGCAACCCGAAGGTGCTCCCCATAGAGGGGGAGCTGCCCAAAGGGCTGAGGGGGTCTGTGGGTCTCCCTATCGTCAATTCACCGACGATGACCGCAACTCGCTGTGGCGTGCATTGAGCAAGGAATTAGGTGTACGAGTGGTGCGCCAAGACATCTCCGCTGTGGTGAAGAGCGACTTCTCGCCCCGTTACCACCCCTTCGAGGACTACATCAATAGGCTACAGCCATGGGA
>JAZRFA010000107.1:0-17069 GCA_045661085.1 Bacteroidaceae bacterium | reverse complement strand
ATGGCAAGCACGAGCGTAGCAAGTGCTCTTCGTGAGATTCGTGAGATCTGTGTGAAAATCAAATGTTTGTAAAAACAGAAGTTCTTGAGATATAAACCTTCAATGTTTCTTCTAACACTATTTTATAATGCGTTTTCCCTGCACCAAAAGCCGAAGGTTATTTACCGCTGCGCAACAGTAAGGTTACCCTTGCGCAACGGCAACCTTACCTTTGCGCAAGAGCAAGGTTGCCGTTGCGCAGCGGTAAGTAAAAAGCAACAACCCCAAAGCATCCCAGTAAAGTGCATTGGTAAGGATGAGTCTCTCCGCCGCGTTTCCCTATAGGCTGCGGCCACATACTATACCCCGACAAGGCAGACATTCGGCGCACATGGACTATCGTGTACAATGCCCGCCAACAACCCATTATCTCACAATTACTTACCCCCATCCGGCGGACACTGGCAGGTAAAAAACTGGAAATGCTTACTTCTTTCCGAAATAACGCACGAGCACAGCAGCGCACATTACGCCTCTATATAAACTTTTTTCACTTAAAATAATTGATGTTTCGATAAAAACCGCTACCTTTGTCCCGAATATGAAATATTGTGAATTGGGACAAAAGTATTAACCATTTATCCATGATAAACGTATGAAGAAAAGATTTCAACTTTTAGCTTTATCAGTGTTGTGCGCAGTGTTTGCTCACGCACAGTTTGTATCTCCCTCAGAGGGTGTGTTCCGTATCATCAACGTAGGCTACAATGCCGCATTGAAGGAGGATTTCTTAAAACACAAGTTGCATTGTACTGCCACCATCGGTGACAACGATGACTACGAGCAGTTGTGGATTCTGAAGACTCAGGGTACTGGATATAGCCTGCAAAATGTATTCACTGGCGCTTACATCCAGACTGGAAACGATGGTACAGAAGTGAACTACTGGACCGGAGCAACAGCCAAGCAGTTCAACATTGTAGCTGCAGGAAATGAGAATGCCTACAACATCTGGGACTCCACATTGGGTGCACAAGGCTTGCACAGTAAAGGCGCCAACGGCAATGTGGTAAGATGGGTTGATTGCGACCCTTCTCGATGGAAATTCGTTAAGGTGGAACTTACCGATGCCGACATTACCGCAGCGCGTGACGAGTACGCACGACTCACAGGTGGTGACAAATTGGAAGGCTATCAGGCTGTATTGGACGAAGTGTTCGCCGACAAGGCATGTACCGTACTGAGCGAAGCATATGCTGCCAAGAGCGCCGAAGAAATTGAGGCTACATTGGCAGACAAATTGCCCGCCGAATTGGTATCGATGGTAGTGAAGGTGAAGAACGACGCATGGGCAGAGCCTAACGAGAAAGCTGACAAACCCGGATGGGACGGTCATTATGCTAAGAAGTTCCGCGTACAGATGATTGAGCCTTATAGTATTGCTGGTGAAATTACTGAGTGGATTGGTCACCAGGGACATACCAATATGGATAACCCCACGGGTCTCTATGCCAACAATCGCGAAGTGCTCTACGTGATGGTAGAAGGCGAAGTGAAGGAGGGTGCCGAGCTTTGGGCAAACTGGATTGTAGGCCACTCTAAGATGCCTAACTACGACCACGGCAATAATGACTACTCTAACGGTATACGCTTGAAGGAGGGCTTGAACGTCGTTCCTATGGGAAGCGATGGTAGCGCGCTCTACATCAACTACCTCGTACATACCTTCGACAAGACCACATGGCAGTTTGCCAACAAGTTGAGCGACTACGACGATCTCAAGATACACGTGGCAGGTGGTTACATCAATGGTTACTACAACGTGGAGGGCGACGCACTCTACACTCCCGACAACGACGACGACTGGGTATACTATGAGGAGCGCGCCAACTTGGAGAATATTACTATCCTTGGCCGCTACGAGGTGCTCCAATTCGAGTTGAACGACGTGATTAACTACACCGACGACAAAGGTAGCACATGGAGCGAGAAGGGATTGGCCTACCACTTCCCCGAGAGACTCCCCACCGAGATGCCCAACAGCCCCGCATTTACCGCACCCAACCAGCGCATCAATGGCATCGTGGAGGCATGGGACCGCATCTTCCTCTCTGAGAAGATGACCCTCGGCGTAGCCAGCAAGGCCGACGTAGACTCAATGAACAAGCTCTTCCCCCGCTACGACGGCACATGGACCGAGAAAGCCGAAATCTACAACTACGACGACGCATTGCTTGCGTTCTGCGATAGCATCAAACACCGTGATGGCGACTATGGTGAGTACTACAACCACCGCGGTGTAGCGTTCGGTACACGTACTGGTTATATGTATGGTAGCTGGGATCACTCTGGTTACCATATCAATACCACACCCAGTATCTTGACACAAATTGCTACTGAGGCTGGACCCACATGGGGACCTGCCCACGAGATTGGCCACCAGCACCAGGCACTCTACACCCTCAACGGTGAGATGGAGGTGACCAACAACACCTTTGCCAACATTGCAGCATGGTACATGGGTATGGGAACCTCACGTGTGAACGGTACCGAAGGTAACCTTGCACACGTATACGACAATTTCAAGAGCGGAGGTTACCTCCTCAGCAATAACATCTGGGTACTCACACAGCGTTACTACCGCTTGTGGCTCTACTACCACCGCGTAGGCAACAATACCCAGTTCTTCCCCCGTCTGTTCGAGTTGATCCGTTTGCATCCTATGGAGCGCAGCTATGGTAGTGACAGCGAAATGCGTCCCAACGACAAGGGCGTAATGGAAAACACCAGATTCGAGCTTACCAATGGTTATCGTTCATACCTCCACTTCTACAAACTCTGCTGCGAGGCCGCCCAAGAGGACTTGACCGAGTTCTTCCGCGCATACGGCTGCTTCACTCCCGTAGATGGTGAATTCCAGGGTGACTACACCAACTCAAAGTACTACACCACACAGAAGGAGATTGACAAAGCTATCAGAGAGGTGAAGGCTAAGGGCTATCCCGTAAACAACAAGGTACTCTTCATTAACGACTGTACTAACGGAGAGACCTATGGCCACGATGGTAAGACACGCCGCAGTTTCTGGGATCCCGAGACTGGTGCAAGCAAGAATGCCGAGGTAGGTCTCTACACCGACTACCTCAACGGAACGCCTATTACCGGCGAGTACGTTTACACTTTGGAGGACCTCAAGATTACCATCAGTGGCGGTAAGGGTGCTGTAGGTTTTGCCATCTACAACCAAAACAACGAGATACAAGCCTTCTCTAACAACCATAGCTTCTACATCAACAAGGACGTTGAAAACATGCTGCGTACTGGCGAAGTGACCCTATACGCTGTTTCTGCGACAGGTGAGGATGTAGCAATAAAGCCCAATATGGGTTCAGAAGACGACCAACTCTACAATCTTGAGAGCGCACTGGAAGTGGCCGAAGGTTACTTGGCCAAGGTTGATCAGAACGGAACCAAGATTGGTTACCTCTTGGCAGATTCAATAGCAGACTACATCGAGCTCGTAGAGAAAATCAGAGAGGTCGTTAATAATAAGGACACCTCAGAGAAGAGCTACGGCGAGTGGTTCCTTACCTTGGATGCGGCCAATGCCAAGATGCAGACCCAGACCCATGCACGTATTCCTTTCGTGCCTGACTGCTTCTACACCGTAACGCTGAGCTCTAATGCAAGCCGCTACATGGGAACCGTCGCTGCAGGTCTCAATGCAACAACCACAGAGGAAGCGACAGACAACGCACAATGGAGATTTATTCCCATAGAAGATACTGAGACTGGCGAGCTTACTGACACCTATTATATACAGAACCGTGAGACCGGGTACTATATATCTGTCGCGAACTCAGGAAGCCGCGCCAAGGCTGAAGCTAGCAGCATTGCAGGAGCCGTAAAATTCAAGTTGGTACCCGATGCGCCGGGAGAATTCTATATCCAACGCGCTGACAATGACAATGTGAACCTTTATTACACATCCACACAGAACAGAGTGATGGCTGGTTCACAAACAAGCAGTAGTGCAAAGTGGGAACTCACTTTGGTTGACAACATGCTCGGACTTCCCGATGTTGCAATGAACAAGAGGGTGATATACCATCTGCAACGCACAGACAATGGTGAGTTCGCAAGATATGTTAGCACAGGAGCTCCACGCAACAAGGGACGTATCAACTCTGCTGATTGCACCGATGCCAGCGATGTCAATTTCTGGTTCTACTTCACTCAAGGCAACGAAGAGGGCAAGTATGCCATCTATAGCTACGCTTCTGGCATGTCAGTTACCTACGACAGTGAGAATGCCATCTATGCCAACAAGACTAGCGAAACAACAGTAGACTATGCTGTCAACCTCAACGAAGAAGGAAATGGCTTGGTAATCTCTGCCGAGGCTGGCAATTTGTTTATGACAACAAGCAAGTATGCTGAGCTGAGCACTAACAGTACCTCATGGAAATTGATTAGAATTGGCACGACCTACGTGAACATTGACCAGACGGAGGTTACCATCCTAGTAGGCAAGAGCGCCACGCTGAACGCAGAGACCAACAGTGGACAGACTATCATCTGGAGCAGCAGCGATGAAAACGTCGCTACAGTAGATGCCAATGGTGTGGTTAATGCCATCGCAGCCGGTACCGCAACCATCACTGCAGCCACAAGCGACGGTATGCTGAAGGCAGAGTGCAAGGTAACCGTAACGACAAGTGGTGCAGGTGTAAGCTCTGCCACCTCAGAGCTGAACGTACAGGCACGTAGCGGTTTGATTCTCATCAACGGTATCGCCGAAGGCACTGAGGTATTCGTTTACGACACCGCAGGCAGCTTGGTGGGTTCGGCTGTTGCTACCAATGGAGCAGCAACAATCAACACCGGATTGTCAGCCGGCAACACCGTAATCGTAAAGATTGGAGAGAATAGCGTAAAGTTCTCATTGAAATAAGAAGATTCATATCACCATAGCAAACAGGGGTGTGCTGCAGCACGCCCCTGTTTATTTTTAAACGAATCCTCAACAATATCACCTTTTTACACATTCTTTTCACGAAATATTTTTAAGTTAAAGGAAAAACTTGTAAATTTGCACGCAATAATTTTCATAATTGAATAACTGTATGTCATTTGTTGCAGACAAGATCATTATGGACGGCTTGACATTCGATGATGTCCTTCTCGTTCCCGCCTATTCAGAGGTAATCCCCGTCAACGTGTCGCTCGCGACCAAGTTCTCACGTAACATCGAGTTGAAAATCCCCTTCGTAACTGCTGCTATGGACACGGTTACCGAAGCCAAGATGGCTATCGCCATTGCGCGTGAGGGTGGTATCGGTGTTATCCACAAGAACATGTCTATCGAGGAACAGGCTCGCCAGGTGGCTATCGTGAAGCGTGCCGAGAACGGTATGATCTACGACCCCGTGACCATCAAGCCTGAAGCTACTGTGAAGGATGCGCTCGACCTTATGGCTGAATATCACATCGGTGGTATCCCCGTAGTGGATGGTGAGGGCAAGCTCGTAGGTATCGTGACCAACCGCGACCTCCGCTTCGAGCGCGACCAGAACTGCAAGGTAGAGGATGTGATGACCAAGGCTCCCTTGATCACTACCCACCAGCAAATCGACATGGATGCCGCTTCGGCTATCCTCCAGGAACACAAGATCGAGAAGCTCCCCGTAGTAGATAACGACGGCAAGCTCATCGGTCTCATCACCTATAAGGACATCACCAAGGCTAAGGATAAACCCATGGCTTGTAAGGACAGCAAGGGCCGTCTGCGTGTGGCTGCCGGTGTGGGTGTGACATTCGATACCCTCGATCGCATGCGTGCACTCGTAGAGGCTGGTGCCGACGCTATCGTAATTGACACCGCTCACGGCCACTCTAAGGGCGTTATCGAGAAGCTCAAAGAGGCTAAGAGAGAGTTCCCCAATATCGACATCGTAGTAGGTAACGTAGCTACCGGCGAAGCAGCCAAGATGCTCGTCGAGGCTGGTGCCGATGGCGTGAAGGTAGGTATCGGACCGGGTAGTATCTGTACCACCCGCGTGGTTGCCGGTGTAGGTGTACCCCAGCTCTCAGCTATCTACGACGTAGCCAAGGCCCTCAAGGGTACGGGTGTACCCCTCATCGCTGACGGTGGCCTCCGCTACTCAGGCGACATCGTGAAGGCTATCGCTGCTGGCGGATACTGCGTGATGATCGGTTCGCTCGTAGCGGGTACCGAGGAGAGCCCCGGTGAGACCATCATCTTCAACGGCCGTAAGTTCAAGGCATACCGCGGTATGGGTTCACTTGAGGCTATGGAGAATGGTTCTAAGGACCGCTACTTCCAGGCTGGCACCAAGGACACCAAGAAGCTCGTTCCCGAGGGTATCGCAGGCCGCGTAGCCTACAAGGGTGCATTGTACGAGGTAATCTACCAGCTCGCTGGTGGTCTCAAGGCTGGTATGGGCTACTGTGGTGCTCCCACCATCGACAAGCTCCACGACGCCAAGTTCGTACGTATCACCAATGCCGGTGTGCTCGAGAGCCATCCCCACGATGTGTCTATCACCAGTGAGGCTCCCAACTACAGCCGTCCGCAGTAAGACAGACAATAGCATAAAGCGAGAGGCTAACCTTCGGGTTAGCCTCTCTTTCTTTATATCTACCAGACTTTATGACTATCTGAGTAAAATCAATAGTGTATGGCAGCTAACATCTCAGCCATCTTCTCTATGCCCTCCTGCAGAGGTTTCTGCACCATGCCCTTGATAAAGGGGTTCAGCTCGGTGCGCAGGGTGAGCTTCATCTTGCTGGCCTCCTCAGCCGTAGGCAACATCTGAACCCAGATGGTGAGAGGGATGGGCGATGTGGTAGCCTCCAGCTTGATGCATTTGGGCTCCTCACGCTCGATAATCTTGAAGGCGATATCACCCACGGGAGCCACATTGATACTCACCGTGTCCGTGTCAAACTTGAGCTCCTTCACCTTATCCTGAGGGATACGGTCCTTCACGGCCTCGAGATGAGACAAGTCAGACAGCATGTCATAGACACGCTGCTGACTGTAGGGGATAGCCACTACGTGGCTTTCAAATTGGTTCATGCTGAGATTACACGTTCCAGTGAGAGGGGTCGCGACGCCAGTCGTTGAGCAAGGGGAGCTCCTCCTCGGTGATATATCCAGTCTCTTGAGCCACCTCAAGCACAGCCTCGTAGTTGGTAAGTGTCACTAGTTCTACATCGGCCTCTGCAAAAGCCTTCTCGGCAACATCGAAGCCATAGGTGTAAGAAGCCACCATGCCGATCACCTCACAACCATTGTTGCGGATAGCCTGTACGGCCTTGAGGCTGCTGCCACCAGTAGAGATGAGATCTTCAACCACTACTACCTTCATGCCAGGACGGAGGTCACCCTCGATGAGGTTCTCCAAGCCATGATCCTTGGGCGATGAGCGAACGTATACGAAGGGGAGGTTGAGCAGGTCTGCCACGAGAGCACCCATGGCGATGGCACCTGTAGCCACTCCGGCAATAGCATCTACCTGGCCGAAACGCTCCTGTACTACGCGTGCAAACTCAATCTTGATGAAGTCACGCAAACCAGGGTAGGAGAGGGTCTTGCGGTTGTCGCAATAGAAAGGAGACTTCCATCCTGATGCCCATGTGAAGGGGTTAGAGGGTTGCAACTTGATTGCTTTGATTTTCAGCAGTTTGTCTGCATAGATTTTTTCGAGAGTCTTCATACAACGATACATTTTTATAAAAACATAGACAAAGATACGAATAAATGAGCGAGAAATATCAAGTTTACTTGGATATTTTTCTAAGCGCCGACGCAAAATTAGCGTCGGTTGCGACGAAGGGAGGTTTATCTCCCCCGAGGAGTGCTGCTTGCAGCTTTGTATCTTTAAAGATAACACAAACTACGAAAACTAAGTATATAAAATTTCTTTTTCTTAAGAAGAACCTCAGTTTTTGGCGGATAGGAGAATTTATTGTACCTTTGTAAGTTGAATAATGGGACATATATAGTCCCTAAATACAAAGAATTTACAAAGACTATACCTATATGACCGTAAGAAGAGTAAGAGTGCGCTTTGCACCCAGCCCCACAGGCCCCTTGCACATTGGTGGCGTACGTACCGCGTTGTACAACTACTTGTTTGCCCGCCAGCACGGCGGTGACTTTATCTTCCGCATCGAGGATACTGATTCAAATCGTTTCGTGCCCGGCGCCGAGGAGTATATCATCGAGTCGTTCCAGTGGCTCGGCCTCGCCTTCGATGAGGGCGTGGGTGTGGGTGGTGACCATGGTCCCTACCGCCAGTCGGAGCGTCGCGACATCTACAAGAAGTACGTTCAGCAGCTGCTCGACGAGGGCAAAGCCTACATGGCTTTCGATACCCCCGAGGAGCTCGAGGCCAAGCGTAATGAGATAGCCAACTTCCAGTACGATGCCACTACCCGTATGCAGATGCGCAACTCACTCGCCCTCCCCAAGGAGGAGGTCGACGCCCTGCTCGCTGCTGGTCATCAGTATGTGGTGCGCTTCCTCATCGAGCCAGGTGTAGAGGTACACGTCAACGACCTTATCCGCGGCAACGTAGTCATCAACTCATCGGTGCTCGATGACAAGGTGCTCTACAAGAGTGCCGACGAGCTCCCCACCTACCACTTGGCCAACATCGTGGACGACCACTTGATGGAGGTATCACATGTCATCCGTGGCGAGGAGTGGCTCCCCTCGGCACCGCTCCACGTGTTGCTCTACCGCGCTTTCGGCTGGGAAGACACCATGCCCACCTTTGCTCACCTCCCCTTGTTGCTCAAGCCCGAGGGTAACGGTAAGCTCAGCAAGCGCGATGGCGACCGTCTGGGATTCCCCGTGTTCCCCCTCGAGTGGCACGACCCCAAGACTGGCGACATCTCATCGGGCTATCGCGAAAAGGACTACCTCCCCGAGGCAGTAATCAACTTCCTCGCCCTGCTTGGCTGGAACCCCGGTAACGACCAAGAGAAGATGACACTCGAAGAGATGATTCAGCTCTTCGACCTCGCACGCTGCTCAAAGGCCGGTGCACGCTTCGATTACAAGAAACTCGTGTGGTTCAACCACGAATATATCCTCTCCAAGAGCGACGAGGAGATCGCTCGCCTCTTCGAGCCTATGCTCCGCGAAAAGGGCATCAATGAGGAGTTCGACCGCATCGTCAAGGTGGTATCTCTCATGAAGGGTCGTGTAAACTTCGTGCACGAGCTTTGGGATACCTGCTGCTACTTCTTCGAGGCTCCCGAGAGCTACGACGAGAAGTCGCTCAAGAAGTGGTGGAAAGAACCCGCTGTGTCTAATACCTATGTGAGCGAACTCTGCGATTTCATCGAGCAATCTCCCGTCTTTGCCGGTGCCGAGATTGAGCCTCTCATCATGGAATGGATTGCCTCTAAGGAGTGGCCCGTAGGTAAGGTGATGAACGCCTTCCGCGTGACCCTCGTAGGCGCTGCCGTAGGTCCCCATATCTTCGAACTTACCGATTTTATCGGCAAGGAGGAGACCCTGCGCCGTGCCCGTCGTGCTCTTGAGGTATTGCCCAAAGAGTAATCTGCATTTATGAAGAAGATTATCCGTAAAGCCATCCCTATATGTATCTATGTATGTATAGGGATGTGCATTCCTCTGCTGCTCGGCAATCAGAAAGTGGGCGACAGGGAGATGCCCGAGTCACAGGTGGCGGCCCTTGCCGTGGTACCCGAGGTGCCTGTCGAGGTACGTTTTGCCGGCGAGACGATCAAGCTCAATCGTGCCGACCTGCGCGAGCGTATGGATCGTGAGATTACCGCCTTCACCTACTCTCACCAGCTCACCCTGCTTATGATCAAGCGGGCCAACCGCTACTTCCCCATCGTGGAACCCATCCTCAAGGAGTGTGGTGTGCCCGACGACCTCAAATACCTCATGGTCATCGAGAGCAACCTCAGCCCCCTGGCCAAGTCGTCGGTGGGTGCTGCCGGCATGTGGCAGTTCATGCCCGAGACGGGGCGCAAGTATGGCCTCGAGGTGAATGCCAATATCGACGAGCGCTACAATATCGAGAAGGCCACCCGTGCAGCCTGCGCCTACCTGAAGGAGTCGTATGACATGTATGGCGACTGGATGACCGTAGCCGCCAGCTACAATGCCGGGCAGAACGGCATCACACGCCGTCTAGAGAAGCAGGGAGTGGACAATGCCATGGACCTATGGCTCGTAGAGGAGACCTCACGCTATATGTTCCGTATCCTGACCGCCAAGATGGTTCTCGAGAGTCCCAAGACATATGGATTCATGCTCAAGCGTTCGCAGCTGTACCCCTACATCGCCCCCAAAGAGATTGTCACTACCACCCAACAGATCGATGACCTCACTGCTTTTTCCAAGAAACATGGTGTCACCGTAGCTCAACTCAAGGAGGAAAACCCTTGGCTGCGCGAGTACACGATGAACAACAAGTCGGGCCGCACATACCGCCTTCGCATTCCTGACGTGGAGGCCCTGCACTATGACCCCAACAAGACCAAGCCCCATAATCCCGACTGGACGGTGGACTAAAGATGAACAACCACAGAAAATGCCGATTCTCGATGGAATCGGCATTTTTTCATTTACGACACCCCGTTTCAGATAGTAGCAATCCACAAGGTTTATTCCATACTATTCACCTTCCTCTTGATGAGTTGGATGATTTCCTGTGGCAACTCTGAAAGGTCAATATCATTGTTTCTCAAAGGCAACACGATGTGAGCCGATGAGCACACATCGGTACACTTGCACTGGCTGTTCTTGAGATACACCTCGCCAATGAAGTCATAATCGAGCACCTTCGATATGAGCAACAGGCGCTCCACATCAATATTCTTACTACTGTAGATGTGATACAGGGAAGTACGGGCACAATGAATCATCCGTGCAAATTCAGCATTGGTCAGGTGCCGCTCCTTCACTTTCTCCTCAATGAGACGACCGATATAGATGTCTTTAAAGCTTGTCTCCATAATACTCCACGCCTACTATCCCCTATCTGAACGCAAAGGTACAAATAAAGAAGTGAAAAATAAAGTTTAGCCCTCACATTTCCCATCAAGCATTCATTGGCGCCAACCCATCCATGTCGGACATCCACAAAAAACATTCAGTCTCGCGAATCCGCGAGACTGAATAAATCGTACTTACTTATATAAAAGCTGATTAGAAATTAACCTTCTTGAAATTAAGACTTGCAACCACGTCGAACTCAAGACCTTCCTCCTCCATAGTCTCAGAGTACTCAAAAGACATTTTTGAAGAGGTCAAGTTAGAAACTTTGAAAGTCATAGTCTCACCGTCTTCGGTTATTGTTATCTTGTTATCCTTATAGGTATACTTACCACCGTAATAGGTCTCTACATCGCCCCCATCTTTTTCCCAATAATAGAACTTACCGTTATCATCGAAACGATAGCCCCAGCCACCATACTCTTCGGTAGCCTCCTCCTCATAAAGAAGTTCACCTTCGTAATATATTTTGAAATCAGTAGAATAAGGTTCCCAATAACCTACAATCGACGAAGAACCAGACCCACCCTCACTATCATCATCCTTCTGACAAGATGTTAAACCAAATGCCAATGTACAAAGCATCACTGCAAAATAAAAGAATTTGTTCTTTTTCATAATACCTTAAATTTAATGTTTGTTTAGAAATAGTTTTGTGCAAAAGTATACGAAAAAAAGATAGCCATAACGACAAACGCGTCAAATTCCGAGACGATTCCGTTTCAAAATGGAACATATATACTGCATACAACAAGTTCTTTTCTTTTGCTCCTTCCAATGAATAGTTTCACCAATAGGAAGAAATGGAATAAAGATATACAAAAGTTTATCGAACGACAATCACACATTATTAGTGTTTTTTTGCTACATTTGCATTCGGTAACATAACAAGAAGACTACAATCATATGAATACGATGAAGACAAAGATTTTATTACTCGCCTTCGGGCTGATAGGCAGCACGTGCAAGGCTCAGGACACATTCGCCGAGATGGCCGACCATAAGATTCCCATCGCGGAGGAATGGAAGGACATTAAGGACACCCGTGCCGCGTGGGGCGTCAGCGATGTGCGCTACGACTGGCACTCGCTACCCGACACCAAAGCTCTGAAACGTAGCGAGACACTGACAGCGTGGCGTGGTGAGCGGGTGAGCACACAAGCTATCATATACAGCGGCAAGGAGACTGACAGTCTTACCCTGCGGTTCACCTCATTCAAGAATGGGAAGCACACTCTCCCCGCTGAGGCCGTGAAGGCTGCATTCGTACGCTATGTAAAGACTGATTCTTGGACAACTCCTGATGGACGTGGTGCTGGCTGCGGCCATCGCCCAGACCATACGATATATGACTCGGCCATGGTAGCTGACATCATAGACCCACATGCTGCCGCACTGCCTTTAGAGGCTATGAGCACACGCTCGGTGTGGGTAAACTGCCAAGTGCCCGCTGATGCTGCTGCGGGAACATACAGCGGAGCTCTCTACATCAAGGAGGGCAAGCGTACTATTGCCAAGCTGCCCTTATCTATAAAGGTGGCCGACCGTACACTTCCCTCACCTGAGGAGTGGAAGTTCCACCTCGACCTATGGCAGAATCCCTTTGCCGAAGCACGCTACTATGGCACATCGTTGTGGAGCGATGCGCACCTCGCAGCCATGCGTCCTTCGATGGAGATGCTTGCCGCTGCAGGACAGAAGGTTATCACTGCCAGCATCATGCACAAGCCATGGAATGGACAGACCGAAGATCACTTCGACTCTATGGTGACGTGGACGAAGAGTCTCGACGGTACGTGGAAGTTTGGTTTCGATGTCTTTGACCGCTGGGTCGAATTCATGATGAGCTGCGGCATTGACAAACAGATCAACTGCTTCTCTATGATACCCTGGGCGCTCAGCTTCCCTTACTACGATGTGGCGACCAACCGCATGCAAGTACTCCGCGCAGCTCCTGGCGACGCTGCCTACGAAGAGATATGGGTGGCAATGCTCAAGGCCTTCTCACAGCATTTGCGCGAAAAGGGTTGGTTTGCCATCACCACCATCGCTATGGACGAGCGTCCCATGCACGCCATGCAGAAGGCTATGGCCGTTATCCGCAAGGCTGACCCCGAATTCAAGGTATCGCTGGCCGGCAACTGGCATCCCGAGATTGAGTCCGACCTCTACGACTACTGCATTGCCCTCGACCAAGCTGAGCTGTTGCCTCAAGAGGTCTTTACCCGACGCAAAGCCGAAGGCAAGAAGACCACTATCTACACCTGTTGCTCGACGCATAAGCCCAATACCTTCACCTTCTCCGTTCCCGCCGAAGGCGCTTGGTATGGCTTCTATGTGGCAGGCACAGAGTATGACGGTTATCTGCGCTGGGCCTACAATAGTTGGGTAAAGGACCCGCTCCACGACACCCGTTTCCGTGCATGGCCTGCAGGCGACACCTATATGGTGTATCCCTATGGACGAAGTTCGGTGCGCTTTGAGAAACTCATCGAAGGCATACAGGCCTATGAGAAGGTACGCATCCTGCGAGAGGAGTTCGCGGCAGGAAACAACACCGCCAAGCTGAACGAACTGAACGGCCTACTGGAAAAGTTCAACTACAACAGCCAATACAGTGAGGACTTCCCCACCCTCATCCGTCAAGGACAAGAGGGACTGAATGCCTTGTCGTTCTAAGGGAAAGGGATTTGCCGTGCATAATTTGTAGATTCCCCCAAAAACCTATACCTTTGCAGCAATAGGAACAAAGCAGACCGAATGTACTTCAAAGATATCATCGGACAGGACAATATTGTCGCCCTGTTGCGCTCGGCGGTTGCCGAGGGCCGCGTCCCTCACGCACAGCTCATCTGTGGCGGCGAGGGAGTGGGCAAGTTGGCCGTGACCATTGCCTATGCACGCTATCTTTGTTGTACCCAACGTCATGGTGAGGATGCTTGTGGTGAATGCCCATCGTGCAAGAAATTCGACAAACTGGCGCATCCTGATTTGCACTTTGCCTTCCCCATATATAAAAAGGATTCATCAAAGACACCACACAGCGATGATTTCATAGAAAAGTGGCGCCAAGCGGTAGCCGATAACCCCTATATGAACCTGAACCAGTGGATGGACCACATCGGCACAGAGAATCAGCAGGGACTCATCTATGCCTCGCAAAGTGAGGAGATAATCCGCAAGCTCACACTCAAATCGAGCGAAGGGGGCTACAAGGTGATGATTATCTGGATGGCCGAGAAGATGAATGGCGAATGCTCAAACAAACTGCTCAAAATGATTGAGGAGCCACCCGCCCAGACTGTGTTCCTGCTCGTAGCAGAGAACCCCGACATGCTGCTTCCCACCATACAGAGCCGAGTGCAAAGACTGACACTCAGACCTATCGAAGAGGAGACCATCACCCGCGCCTTGTGCGAACGATACGGACTCACCGATGCCGACGCCCGACAGATTGCCCATGCCTCGGCAGGCAATTGGCTGCAAGCGGTAGAGGCCATCCATCTGGGCAACCGTTCAAAGGAATACATCGAGCTCTTCATGATGCTTATGCGCAAATCGTATGCCCGCGACCTCAAGGGCATGCGTCAATGGGCCGACAGCGTAGCTGGCATGGGTCGTGAGCCACAGAAGAACTTCCTCGTCTATTGCCAACGTATGATACGCGAGAGCTTCATCTGCAACTTCCGGCGACCCGAAATAAACTATATGAACGTGGATGAGGCAAACTTCACCTCCCGCTTCGCACCTTTCGTAAATGAGAAGAACATATTCGGCATTATGGACGAACTGAGCGAAGCTCAACGCCACATCGAGCAGAACGTCAATGCCAAGATGGTGTTCTTTGACCTCGCGCTGAAAATGATAATGCTATTAAAACAATAAATTGCAAAAACTCAAAATGAGCGAATATAATAACAACGGCCTCAACGGCATCTGCTGCAAGGGATGCGGCCGACAAGATAAACAACTCAACGTCTTCGACTGGCTAGCCGATGTGCCGGGCAACATCAACGAGACCGATTTTGTGGAGGTACAGTTCAAGAACACCCGCAAGGGCTATTACCTCAACAGCAACAAGATTGCTCTGCAGAAAGATGACATCGTTGCCGTAGAAGCCAGTCCCGGACACGATATCGGTACGGTAACCCTTACTGGAAGCCTCGTACTGCTGCAAATGAAGAAGGCACGCATCAAGAGCGATGCCGAGATACGCCGCGTATACCGAAAGGCACGCGAAGTGGATATGGAGAAATTCCATGAAGCTAAAGCCAAGGAGCAGGACACTATGATACACTCACGCCAGATAGCCAAGGACCTTGGGCTCAATATGAAGATTGGCGACGTAGAGTATCAAGGCGATGGAAACAAAGCCATCTTCTACTATATTGCCGACGGACGTGTCGACTTTCGCCAACTCATCAAGGTATTGGCCGATGTGTTCAAGGTGCGCATCGAGATGAAGCAGATTGGTGCCCGCCAGGAGGCTGGCCGCATCGGTGGAATCGGGCCTTGCGGCCGCGAGCTCTGCTGCTCAACTTGGATGACCAACTTTGTCTCCGTATCGACTGGTGCTGCCCGCTTCCAAGACATCTCCATGAACCCGCAGAAGCTGGCTGGACAGTGCGCCAAACTCAAGTGCTGCATGAACTACGAGGTAGACACCTACGTGGAGGCCATGAAGCGCTTCCCTGCCCGCGACATCACACTCGAGACGAAGGACAGCACCTACTACCACTTCAAGTCAGACATCCTCAAACGAGAGATAACCTACTCTACCGACAAGAGCTTTGCCGCCAACCTCGTCACCATCAGCACCCGCCGTGCCTTCGAGGTCATCAACCTCAACAAGAAGGGTGTAAAACCCGATTCACTATTCGAGGATGGCTACCAGCCAGAACCTCAACGAGTAGACCTGCTCGATCAGGATAGCGTGACCCGCTTCGACAATGTCAAGAAGAAAAAGAAGAAGAAAAAGCCTGCAGGTCATGGAGGGTCAGGTAACCAGAACAGAGAACAGCGACGCCCATCAGGCAATAATGACAGAAAAGAGTAAATTATCCCTGCTGAGCACCGTCTTGTCCGTGTCGGGCCTACTTGCTGCGCTGTGCGGCTGCATGTCCGATACGCGGCATCTCAGTTTTGTTTCCATCGAGTACGATAGCTGGGCACAAACCGACACACTCACCTACACCATTGCCCCTATGGCAGGGGAGGGCAGGAGTGGTATATCCCTACTCCTCCACACAGAAGGCTACGAGTATGGGAATATAGCCTTTGACATCACCATCAAGCAAGACACTACCCTGCTCTATCGCGAGCGGCGCAGCTATCTCCTTGAAAGCAGTCGGCCCCATAAAGGCATAGGAGATCGTTGCGACTATACCCTACCCGTGGGCAACTTCACCCTCTGCGACACCTTGCCTACCACGATTACCCTCACCTGCCAACTCGATCAACCTATACTCACAGGCATACGTGAAGTAGGTATCCGCATAGCTACCGCCATGAGCGATCCAGGCGATCCCGTATGGCACGTCAATTGGTGAAGAATGCCTGATAAGAACAAAAAATGCTCATCTATCTTATCTGACTAAGGGAAACGGGCCATACAAATTTCAGACACTCGTTTGCCAGTTCACCTTCATCTAAACTCGAGTACAAATGACCTTGTACTACAGTACTGATAGCTCTGGACTGAACGGACTATTGTATAAATCTTATAAAAACAGGAAAGTCCACACCGATGGTGTGGACTTTCCTGTTCTCTTTAGTAGAGGATTACTTACGCAATCCGAGAGCCTTAACGATTGCGCGGTAGCGCTCGATGTCACGATCCTTCAAGTAGTCGAGGAGGGCGCGACGCTTACCTACCAACTTAGTCAATGCTCTTGCTGTACTATAATCTTTACGGTTCTTTTTCAAGTGCTCCGTCAAGTGGGAAATACGGTATGAAAACAATGCCACCTGAGCTTCGGGTGAGCCAGTGTCAGTGTTAGACTTTCCGTACTGTCCAAAGATT
>JAZRFA010000106.1:0-17659 GCA_045661085.1 Bacteroidaceae bacterium | reverse complement strand
CACTCAGCGAGGAACTGCTCATCGAGCTCCTCCATGAGGTAGAACTTACCGGTGAGGTCCACCATGGGGCGTGTCTCACCCTTCTTGTTGATCATGAAGAGCGAGGGGATACCTGCTGCACGTGCCACGAAGGCGTCATCGGCACCAAAGGTGGGTGCGATGTGTACGATACCCGTACCATCCTCAGTGGTCACATAGTCGCCGGGGATAACGCGGAAGGCCTTGTCCGAAGCATCGTGCCACTGTCCCTCCTCATCCATGCTCACGGGCTTCACCCAGGGGAGCAGCTGTTCGTACTCCATGCCCACGAGGTCGGCACCCTTGTACTCGCCCACCACCTTGAAGGGCACGAGCTTGTCGCCGGGCTTGTAGTCCTCGAGTGCGAGGTCGGCAGCCTTGGGGTTGAAGTGCATGTTCATGAGCGCCTTGGCCAACACCACGGTCATCTTCTCGCCCGAGTAGGCGTTGTAGGTCTGCACAGCCACATAGTCAATCTTGGGGCCTACGCAGAGCGCCGTATTTGAGGGCAAGGTCCAGGGTGTGGTGGTCCACGCGATGAAGTAAGGTGTACCCCACTCTGCCATCTCGGGCTTGGGGTTCTTCATACGGAACTGACCGATCACGGTTGTGTCCTTCACGTCACGGTAGCAGCCGGGCTGGTTGAGCTCGTGTGAGCTGAGTCCCGTACCTGCAGCGGGTGAATAGGGCTGTATGGTATATCCTTTATAGAGGAGGTTCTTCTCATAGAGCTGCTTGAGGAGCCACCACAGGGTCTCGATGTAGCGATTGTCGTAGGTGATGTAGGGGTTCTCGAGGTCTACCCAGTAGCCCATCTGATGAGTCAGATCGGTCCACTCCTTGGTAAACTTCATCACATCCTTGCGGCAGGCAGCGTTATAGTCGGCCACGGAGATGGTCTTGCCGATATCCTCCTTGGTGATACCCATCGCCTTCTCCACGCCCAGCTCTACGGGCAAACCGTGGGTGTCCCAACCTGCCTTACGCTTCACATGGAATCCCTTCATCGTCTTGTAGCGGCAGAACACGTCCTTGATCGTACGCGCCATCACGTGGTGTATACCAGGCATACCGTTTGCCGAGGGAGGACCCTCATAGAACACAAACGAAGGGCATCCCTCACGCTCGGTCATACTCTTGCAGAACACATCCTTCTCATCCCAGGCCTTGAGCACCTCTTTGTTCACTTCAGAGAGGTTCAACTGGCCATATTCGGTAAATTTCTTGCTCATATGTCGTGTATGTATATTATACCTATTTTAAATAAAGCGCAAAAGTATATCAAACTGAACGAATAGCCAAATTTATCAGGTAAGAATTTCGTCCACACTCCCTAATCCCATATAAAAGAGAATAAAGTTTTTGTTTTATTAAAAAGTATTTTTACCTTTGCGTGAAAGATACTAATTTTACCAACATAATATCTATACAAAAATGAAAATCTTATTGACAGGTGGTGCAGGTTTCATCGGAAGCCACACCTTGATTGAGCTCACCGAAGCTGGTCACGAGGCAGTAGTTGTTGACAACTTGGACAATTCATCTCCCATCTCATTGAAGCGTGTTGCCAAGATTATCGGCAAGGAGGTTCCCTTCTACAAGGTAGACATCCGCGATCGCGAAGGTTTGCAGAAGGTGTTCGATGAGCACAAGTTCGATGCATGTATCCACTTTGCAGGCCTCAAAGCCGTAGGTGAGAGTTGTGCCAAGCCTCTCGAGTACTACGAGAACAACATGAACGGTACGTTCGTACTTTGCGACGTGATGCGCAAGAACGGCTGCAAGAATATGATCTTCTCATCAAGTGCTACCGTTTACGGCGATCCCGCCATCATCCCCATCACCGAGGAGTGTCCTAAAGGCCACTGCACCAATCCCTATGGTCAGACCAAATCAATGCTCGAAGAGGTATTGATGGACATCCAGAAGGCCGACAACGAGTGGAACATCGTACTGCTCCGCTACTTCAACCCCATCGGTGCACACAAGAGCGGCACCATCGGTGAGAACCCCAATGGTATCCCCAACAATCTTATGCCCTACATTACACAGACTGCAGTAGGTAAGCGTGCCGAGCTCGGCGTGTTCGGTGACGACTACGACACCCACGACGGTACTGGCGTACGCGACTACATCCACGTAGTGGACCTCGCTCGCGCTCACGTAGCAGCATTGAAGGCCATCGTTGAGAAGAAGGGTATCGCCATCTACAACATCGGTACCGGTCACGGCTACTCAGTGCTCGATGTAGTGAAGGCATTCGAGAAGGCCAACGGCGTTCCCGTACCCTATGCCATCAAGCCCCGCCGTCCGGGAGACATCGCCACTTGCTACTGCAACCCTGCCAAGGCCGAAGCTGAGCTCGGTTGGAAGGCTCAGTTCGGTATCGAGGAGATGTGCCGCGATAGCTGGAATTGGCAGAAGAACAACCCCAACGGCTTCGAGGAGTAATCACCTCTCCGTAAGGATTCGACGAGAAGTGCGACCAAGTAACTTGGCCGCACTTTTTATTTCTCCAGAAGGAAACGATATTAACAATCAACGAGGAACGCCGACGCGAGGGCCCCGAGATTTGGGACTATTTGCGCGAGGTGTGGCACACGATGAAGGAGGCCGTACAGCGTGGACTCGAGCAAGAAGGCGTACTGCCTGGTCCACTCGCCTTACGACGCAAAGCGGCCCTCGGAGCTTCGCTTTGTCGGAATGACACCACACTCCAAACCATAAACACCTAATAGAAAAGCGGCTACTCCATATGGAGCAGCCACTTTACCAAAGTTCCAGCGCTTACACTGATTAGTCAAGCAGCTCGGCCAATTTCTCCTGAATAGCCTCACCGCGAATATTGCGTGCAAGGATGGTACCATCCTGTGCCACGAGTACGGTAGCAGGGATAGAGTTTACGCCATAAAGCTTGGCACCTTCGCAATTCCAACCCTTGAGGTCAGAGAGCTGTGCCCACTCCATACCGAGGCTAGCGATAGAAGCCATCCACGCATCCTTATTGTTGTCGAGCGAAACACCTACAATACCGAAGCCTTTCTTATTGTAAGCCTCGTAAGCGGCCTTCACAGCAGGCATCTCAGCACGGCAGGGGCCACACCAACTCGCCCAAAAGTCAATCAAGGTCACCTTGTTGGCAGCTACATATTCTGAGATTTTGTGCATATTGCCATCCACATCGGCCATCTCGAAATCCTTGAATTGCTTGCCTACCGATGTCTCGAGGGTCAAGTCGTTATGACGTTTGATTTGCTGCAGGCGTTTGTCGGTAGGGAACGCCGCGATGTAGCCTTCAAGCACAGGACTCAACTCCTCGGGAGTATAATAGTAGTAGCTGTTGGTAAGGTTGTAGAGACCGAAATCATTGCCCATATTGTCAGCAATGCTATTCTTCACGGCCTGATAGTACTTTGCTTCGAAGTCCTCCAACTGAGCTTTAATTTCCTCGCGCTGTGCATCGGTAAGCTCGGGATTCTGAGCATTGCGGGCAATCTCGGCATACTCATCCTCGAGAGCCTTCATATCCGACATATATGACTCATAAGCATTATTGTTGGGGGTGCCAAGGGCAAAAGCCATCTGACCTAACTTGAGATCCACCTTAATCTGTCCGGGCTCAAGGAAGAGCTGACAGAAGGCATCACCTAATGTGATGGCAGCGACCTGCACACTATCGGCCACGCCCTTGAATTCAAACTTACCATTTACCACGGGTACCTTCTGGAGGTCTACCAACTTACGTCCCTCTACAAGCTGCAAGCTTACAGAATCACCCTCACCAGCTGCATCAAACGTACCGCTGATGGTATACGCATTCTCTTTGTTTTGGCAAGCTACCATCGTCAAGGCAGCCATAGCCATCATTGCAATCTTTCTCATATTACGCTTAGTTTTTTTATTTTTAAAAAGAGCTGGCCAAAGAGACCAACCCTTACCGTTTGCATTATTACCTACTATATATTAGATAATGTATTGTGAACTGATAGACTCGTTGGACATCACGCGACGTACGGTCTCTGCGAAGAGAGGCGCGATGGAGAGCTGCTTGAGCTTGCTGCAATCCTTATCGAAGGGAATACTGTTGGTGAATACGATCTCTTCGAGCTTAGAGTTGGTCACGCGCTCGGGAGCAGGACCCGACATCACACAGTGTGACGCGATAGCACGTACAGACTTAGCACCGGCCTCGAACATCACATCGGCTGCCTTACAGATGGTACCTGCAGTGTCTACCATATCGTCAACAAGGACTACATTCTTGCCGTCTACATCACCGATAATCTGGATTGACTCCACCTGATTGGCCTTGGCACGGGTCTTATGGCAAAGTACAAGGGGCACATGCAAGTATTTAGCATAGCTGCTTGCACGCTTACTACCACCCACGTCGGGAGTTGCAATCACAAGGTCCTCAAGGTTGAGCGACTGGATATAGGGAACAAAGACATTTGAAGCGTAGAGGTGATCCACAGGAACATCGAAGAAGCCCTGAATCTGGTCGGCATGGAGGTCCATAGTGATAATACGATCTACACCAGCTACACTGAGAAGATCGGCAACGAGCTTTGCACCGATAGATACACGGGGCTTATCCTTGCGGTCCTGACGTGCCCAGCCGAAGTAGGGCATTACAGCGATAATGCTATGTGCCGAAGCACGCTTAGCAGCATCAATCATAAGGAGAAGTTCCATAAGATTGTCCGAATTGGGGAAGGTAGACTGTACCAGGAAGACATCGGCGCCACGCACTGACTCTTCGTACGAAACGGCAAATTCGCCATCAGCAAATCGTGTGACAATCATGTTACCCAACTCACAACCCAACTCTTCGCAAATCTGCTCTGCAAGGTATTTCGACTTTGTGCCCGAGAATACCATAAAAGGTCTGTTTGTACTCATTATTATAGATGATAGTGTGATTATGTGTTATATTGGCGACAAAAATACACAATAATGTTTAATTGAGGAAACTTTTCCTTAAAATAATGGATTATTTACCCTTCTTCACCCGATCGGGATTCTTGGCCATAAATTCCTTCCAACTGCTACAACCTTTATCTACCGTAGGTCGACCCATCTGGAGATAATGGCAATAGGCGACGCCGAGGGCATCGGTGGCATCAAGAAAATCCGGCATCTCCTCCTTGTCAATATGAAGCATACGACGCAGCATATCGGCTACCTGCTCCTTGCCTGCCGAGCCATTTCCCGTGATGGCCATCTTGATTTTTGTGGGAGCATATTCGGTGATGGGTACCTGACGACTCATAGCAGCAGCCATAGCCACGCCCTGGGCACGACCCAGTTTGAGCATCGTCTGAACATTCTTACCAAAGAAGGGAGCCTCGATGGCAAGCTCGTCGGGCAAATAGGAGTCGATGATGCCGCTCACACGTTCGAAGATGCGACCCAGCTTGAGGTAGGAATCTTCATACTTGCGTAAGTCTATGACACCCATGGCGAGCATACTGGCCTTGGTGCCCACGACTTTAATGACCCCATAGCCCATGAGGTTGGTGCCAGGGTCGATACCGAGAATGACCTTTTCTTTGACGGGGTGTAACATTTTCTAAAAAAAAGTTGTGCAAAGATACTATATTATTCCGAAATTATATATACCTTTGCACCGCAAAACTCAGCAACGGGGCATTAGCTCATCTGGCTAGAGCGTTTGACTGGCAGTCAAGAGGTGGCGAGTTCGAGTCTCGCATGCTCCACAAAACAGGAAAGGATCTACATACGTAGCATCCTTTCCTGTTTTATAAAAATAATAGCGTTCCGGCGTTGCTATCTCAATAGAATTCGTTACCTTTGTCCGAAGATTCAGACTTTACTTATTTCATAAATCATAAAAGCTATGTACGGAAAGATTCAAGAACACCTGCAACAGGAACTCGCCGGCATCAAGGAGGCTGGCTTGTACAAGAACGAGCGCATCATCACCACTCCCCAACGCGCTAACATCAAGCTCAACGACGGACGCGACGTGCTCAACTTCTGTGCCAACAACTACCTCGGCCTCTCTGACAACCAGCGCCTGATCGACGCTGCCAAGAGAGCGATGGACACTCACGGCTACGGTATGTCATCAGTACGCTTCATCTGCGGTACTCAGGACCTCCACAAGGAGCTCGAGGCTGCCATCTCTGACTACTTCAAGACCGAGGACACCATCCTCTATGCTGCTTGCTTCGATGCTAACGGTGGCGTATTCGAGCCCCTCTTCACCGATCAGGATGCCATCATCTCTGACGCACTGAACCACGCCTCTATCATCGACGGTGTACGTCTCTGTAAGGCTAAGCGTTACCGCTATGCCAATGCCGACATGGCCGACCTCGAGCGTTGCCTTCAGGAGGCTCAGGAGCAGCGTTTCCGCATCATCGTTACCGACGGTGTGTTCTCTATGGACGGTAACGTGGCTCCCATGGACAAGATCTGTGACCTCGCTGAGAAGTACGACGCTCTCGTAATGGTCGACGAGTGCCACTCAGCTGGTGTAGTAGGTGCTACCGGTCACGGCGTAAGCGAGCAGTTCAACTGCTACGGCCGCATCGACATCCACACCGGTACACTCGGTAAGGCTTTCGGTGGTGCCATCGGTGGTTTCACCACAGGTCGCAAGGAGATCATCGACATGCTCCGTCAGCGCTCACGTCCCTACCTCTTCTCTAACTCAATTCCTCCCACGGTTGTAGGTGCATCGCTCGAGATGTTCAAGATCCTCAAGGAGAGCAACGAACTCCACACCAAACAGCAGGAGAACGTGGTATACTTCCGCGAGAAGATGCTCGCTGCAGGCTTCGACATCAAGCCCACACAGTCGGCTATCTGCGCTGTGATGCTCTACGATGCTAAGCTCTCACAGGACTTCGCCAACCGCATGGCCGAGGAGGGCATCTACGTAACCGGTTTCTACTACCCCGTAGTACCGAAGGATCAGGCTCGTATCCGCGTACAGCTCTCAGCCGCTCACAGCCGCGAAGACCTCGACAAGGCTATCGCCGCCTTCACCAAGGTGGGCAAGGAGCTCGGTGTGATTAAGTAATCCATACACACTTATTTATAGTGAGGGGGGGGGGTGCGCCATGGCGCCCCCCCCTTAATTTGCATACTAGTTCCACAAGCCCATACACTTATCTATCCAATAATGTTATAGCTATACATACAAAACCGGCACACATAACTATTCCACCTATAATACGATTGAGCAAACATATACCACGCACATCGAAACGGTTACGCAACTTACTCACTATGGTCGTGATAAAGAGCCACCATACCAAGGAACCCGCCAACACTGCAGCATAGCCCAAAACACGTCCTCCCGTATCTAGTTCAGAGAGGATAAAGGAAAATCGAGCAAACAGAGCCACGAACAGCAATATAATAAGCGGATTCGAGATGGTTACCAAAAAACCTGTAATAAAGTTATAAGCTATTTTCTTCTTTGTAATCGGCACTGCGTACACCTTTGCCATTGGGTCAGCATGATATCCGCGAGGATTACAACGAAAGGTATAATACCCAAAAATCAAGAGAAGAATACCCCCCACGAGCTGTAACAGAAACATATTACGCTCATTTTTGATAATATCATATACGAACGACATGCCAAAGGCCGTAATACCAGCATAGATCAAATCACTAAAGGAAGCTCCAACACCAGTCACAAATCCGTACCAACGACCTTTATTTAGGGTACGACGTATGCACATAACTCCAACAGGTCCCAACGGTGCCGACACGACAACACCTATGAGCAAGCCCTTCAGTATGAGCTCAACACTTGAAATAGATCTCACAAATTGTTCCAACCAATCCATATGAGTACAAAGTTAACATAAAATTTTAGTTAACAGAAATTTTGCACTAACTTTGCGAAGAGTTTTGTTCCGAATCCTCATTTCGAGGTAATAGGATGAAAAGGGAATCGGGTGAGAATCCCGAACAGTCCCGCTGCTGTGTGCTCATCAGAAGTACTGTTCAATCACACTTGCCACTGCCTTCATGAAGGTGGGAAGGCGAACGGTAGGAGCGAGTCAGAAGACCTGCAAGACGACTATAGAGAGTTATAAGGTATTGTTCTTTCGAGGAAAGAGGACATACCAGTTGTTTCATTCATCGCCACAGATGTGAAGAAGAGTAAACGAACTGCAGTAGCAGCACTATCGTGCTTGTGCATACTATTCCCTTGCTATGCCAACGGGATTATTGACTCTACGCATACGCAAATCATCGAGGAGATTGAAGTATCGGCACATCGTCTGTCGCGTAAAGTATCAGCTACAATACCCACACAAACAATCAAGCGTGAAACCCTTGATGCCGTAGCTGCACGCAACGTTTCCGATGCCGTGCGTCACTTTGCAGGAACCCAAGTGAGAGACTATGGCGGTATTGGTGGACTTAAAACAGTGTCAGTGCGCGGCCTCGGAGCCACACACACGGGCATAAGCTACGATGGCATAGTGGTGGGCAATTGTCAAGCTGGACAGATTGACCTCGGGCGTTTCGCAACTCAAGGCCTAGAAGGTGTATCGCTGCATATTGGACAAGCCGATGACCTAACCTCTACAGCACGTGCCATAGCCTCTGGAAGTATCGTTAGCCTTAATAGCCGCACTCCTGATTGGGAAAATAAGCCCTATCAATTTGAAGTCTCACTCACGGGTGGCTCATTCGGATACATCAATCCGACTATCCTTTATGCACTGCGACTAAGTGAGCACACGCACACCAATCTCAACCTTGACTTCTCACACGCTCAAGGAGGCTACCCTTACCAACTCACCAATGGGAAACAACTCATTTCAAATAGGCGGGTCAATAGTGACGTACAACATGCACTCGCCGAGTGGAATCTGCGCCATTGCTTTTCCGATGACAGCCAAATCGATGCCAAGTTCTATGCCTACGGATCGGAGCGAGGACTTCCTGGTGCCATCATCTTATATAACAATAACAGCACCGAACGCCTGGCTGACCGTAACATATTTGCTCAGACGCGCTATACCAAGCAGTGGAGCCACCATTGGCAATTGAATGCATCGGCCAAGTACACCTACGGATGGGATCGCTACACTGACACCAATACAAAGTACGAAGGAGGGAAACAGATTGACGACAACCTACAACAAGAGTACTATGCACAAGCCACCCTACTCTATCGCCCCACCCTAAATTGGGAAGTATCGTTGGCACAAGATGTCTTTGCCAATACACTCACGAGCAATCTCCCCTCGTGCCCTAACCCCATACGCTACACCTCGCTCACTGCTCTGCAGAGCCGTTACCGTAACGAACACTTCAACCTTCACGGCATACTCTTAGGAACAGCAATAAGAGAACAAAGCACAGCATCCTTAGATAAGGAGCAGTCTACCACAACCCGACTCACTCCCACCCTTAGCGCATCGCTACATCCATTTGAGAATGAGCATTTATACTTTAGATTGATGTATAAGCATACCTTCCGTATGCCCACTTTCAACGACCTCTACTACCATCGTAGCGGCAACCGCACCTTACGTCCCGAGCAAGCCCGCGAGTATAACGCCGGCATTACCTGGCAACTACGTCCCACGAAGTTTTTAAGCGACTTCACAGTTACTCTTGACGGCTATTTCAACGATGTTACCGATAAGATTGTAGCCTTCCCATCTACCTATGTATGGAAAATGGCCAACTATGGACACGTACATATCACAGGACTCGACGCCACAGCCGATGCCACTTTACGGATAGCCTCCCGCATCCACCTCACAACTACTGCAAACTACACTTTGACCCATGCTGTCGATGTCACCGACCCTACAGCCAAAGGATACCACGTGCAACTCCCTTATACTCCCGTACATAGCGGAAGTGCCCGTCTCTTATTTACGACTCCATGGATCAACATCGGATATTCGGCATTATTTGCAAGCGAACGTTACAGTATGTCCGAGCATATTGCACGTTACCGCATCGATGGTTATAACGAGCACACACTCACCCTTTCACGCTCCTTTACGTTGAAAGGTGTTCATCTCACTACACAAGCCGAAGCCATCAACTTCACCAATGTCCAATATCAAATCATACAATATTATCCTATGCCTGGCCGCCAGTATAGGATAACATTCAAAATCAACATCTAATGAAAACCATACTCTTCACCCTCTGTGCCATACTCCTCACCTCGTGTGGTTATCGCCAACCTACGACATCTCACACCGATGCCGACACATTGGAGCTACGCCATGCTCAATACCTCATTCTCATCGAGCACCCGAGCTACACCGAAGTGCAGATTCGTAGTCCATGGAACGAGGGGAAACTGCTACAAAATTTCACGATAAACAAAAACACTGACGGAAACGACACTCCAGCATCGTTCGACAACATAGCCATCTTCACCACCACCCATGCCAACCTATTGGAGGAGTTGGGCTGTATGAATGCCATTGCTGGCATATGCGAAACGGAGTATATCTCCAACCCTCGCCTGCGCCAAGCACTGAGCGAAGGAAGCATCCATGACCTCGGGAGTGCAATGACTCCCGACCGAGAACGCATCATCGCCCTCAACCCCGACCTCATACTGCTTTCTCCCTATGAGAATGCCGCCACCTATGGCAATCTCGAGGCATTGGGTATTCCTATCATACAATGTGCCGACTATATGGAGACTTCGGCGCTCGGTCGTGCCGAGTGGATGCGTCTCTATGGCAGGCTCTTGGGCAAAGCACACGATGCCGATTCACTCTTCGGCATTATCGAAGCAGAATATTATGCTCTACGAGCCCTCACCGATAGCCTTGCACAAGAACAACGTTCCACTGTACTCTTCGACACCAAGAATGGTTCGGCTTGGTATGTTCCCGGAGGGCATAGTACCATGGCACAACTCGTGGACGATGCTGGAGGACGCTATATCTTTGTCGACAACACGAAGAGCGGTTCCGTGCCTCTAGCCTTTGAAACTGTTCTAAGCCGTGGCGAGCAGGCCGACACCTGGCTTATCCGCTACAACAACAGCCACACACGCATGACCTTGCCCGACCTCGGCAAAGTATACCAGCCCTACACGCTATTCAAGGCCTACAAAGAATCAAACGTGTATGGTTGCAACTCTGCCGAACTCATCTTCTATGAAGAGACTCCTTTCCATCCCGAGCGTCTGTTGCGCGACTATATAGGCATATTACACCCTGAACTATTACCTGAGCACACATTGCGCTATTTCCATAAATTGTAGATGATATATGAAACGCCTGTTCCCCTACCTGCTCATACTATGCGTCGTAGTTCTCTTCATCGCCAATATACTATGCGGCTCAGTGAAGATTCCTGTTGGAGACGTACTTTCCATACTTTTGGGCAATGAGAGCTTGTATCCCTCGTGGAGCTATATCATCTGGGAATCACGTTTTCCACAAGCTCTCACAGCCATGCTCACGGGAGCAGCTCTATCCACTTCAGGACTGATGTTGCAAACCGCATTCAACAATCCTCTGGCAGGCCCCGACATCCTTGGCATCAACTCAGGTGCGGGGTTAGGAGCTGCCATCGTACTACTCCTCTTCGGAGGTATGATGCCCGCCGGGAACCTCCTCTTCAGCGGTTCGTTGATACTGGTAGCTGCAGCCTTTGTAGGAGCACTCGCAGTTACCGCGCTCATCCTCCTCTTTGCGTCACGTTTACGTAGCCATTCCATGCTACTCATCGTTGGAATGATGATAGGCTATGTCGTATCGTCGGCCGTGTCACTCCTTAACTTCTTTTCCACCGCAGAGGGTGTACAATCTTACATGATGTGGGGAATGGGTAACTTTGGCGGTGTATCACGTGCCCAACTCCCCTTATTCGGTAGCCTTACACTCATCGGATTGGGCATCGCCATCAGTCTTGTCAAGCCACTCAACGCCCTGCTCCTAGGTGATCGTTATGCCCGCAATTTGGGGATCAACATACGACGTACACGCACCCTTCTAATCCTCTCTACCGGTTTGCTCGTAGCCGTGACCACCGCCTACTGTGGCCCTATCAATTTCATTGGTCTTGCAGTCCCCCATATGGCACGACCCCTACTGGGCACTAGCAATCACCGCACACTCTTGCCCACGACACTATGCATAGGAAGCATCATCGCCCTATTGTGCAATCTCATCAGCATATTGCCCGGTGACAACGGCCTGCTTCCACTCAATGCCATCACCCCCATCATCGGAGCCCCCGTCATCATTTACGTCATCTTAAGCCGTCGTAAACATTTCAGATAAAAGATTCACGTCAAGCAGGATTCAACACCAATATCCAAACGGTCAGAAAAGAAAACCCGATTACAGTTTGTCAAATATATGGCAACGTCCGACGTGGTACTTCCATAATATAGAGAAGCGGGTGCGTTCGGGCACATTCATAGAAACGGATTTCCGGAGGTTCTCTTCACGTGAGGCACGGAACTCCGTTTTCAGTTTGCGATACTCCTTGCGGGCACAGAAGACCGCCTTCACACTCCCCCACTCTCCTTTAAGGAGAAACATGGCAGCGGCCACATAGTCGAGCAGGGCACGCACGAAGAGCACGCCATGCAAGTCACTATCGGGCAGGTTCTTGTAGAGCATCAAGAGGTTGTTGCGAAAGTTGAGGAAGGTCTTGCGCGGATGTCCAGCATTGAGCGTAGCTCCTCCCACGTGATACACGACACTTGATGCCACACTGCGTACCTCATAGCCACGGCATCGGAGGCGCCAGCAGAGGTCTATCTCCTCCATATGGGCAAAGAAACGACCATCGAGGCCACCCACCTCCTTGTATGTAGCAAGGCGCGCCATGAGGCAAGCCCCCGTAGCCCACAAGAGAGGAACATCGGTGTCGTACTGCCCGTGGTCTTTCTCAATGGTATCGAAGATGCGTCCACGGCAATAGGGGTATCCGTAGCGGTCGAGGTATCCTCCCATGGCACCGGCATACTCAAATTCATCCTTCTGGTGATAGGCCATCAGCTTGGGTTGGCAGGCACCCACCTGGGGATGGACATCCATGTACTCGACGAGCGGAGTGAGCCACCCTGCGGTAACCTCTACATCGGAGTTGAGCAGCACGGCATACTCGGCATCTATCTGCTCGAAAGCCTTGTTGTAGCCATCGGCAAAGCCATAGTTCTCTTTGAAGACGATGGTGCGCACCATGGAAAATTCAGCTTCGAGCAGAGCCAATGAAGCGTCTGTGGAGCCATTGTCTGCCACATACACCACTGCCTCACCCAACGTCTCGGGCAACACCGAATGCTCCACCACCGAGGGGAGAAACTGACGGAGCATCTGCTCACCGTTCCAATTAAGGATTACCACTGCGACCTTCACGACAGGACCTTGTTTTAGAGTTTTGTGTATTAGGGACTTCTTCAAATTATCTCGCCAACCAATGCCGTGCCCTCTTCGTTGAATCCGCCGAGGCGCACGCGCACCAAGGCATTGTCTCGCGCACGAGGGTCATTGACCTCCACCTTTATATAATTGTCTGTGAATCCCTGGAAAGGGTGTCCTGCCTTGGGTTTCTCGAGCAACACGATGGCCTCCTTGCCGATGTGGCGTTCATAGAAGGCCTGTTGCTTGGCATCAGAGAGTGTGAGGAGACGTTCGCTACGGCGATGTTTCTCCTGCGGTGTCACCTTATATTCAATCTTCAAGGCCTGCGTGCCAGGACGTTCCGAGTAGCTGAACACGTGCAGGGCGGTGATATCAAGCGATTCGATGAAGCGGTAGGCCTCCTCGAAATACTCCTCCACCTCACCGCGTGTGCCCACGATGACATCCACACCAATGAAGGCGTCGGGCATGAGGGAACGTATTTTCTGTATCTTCGAAGCAAAGAGAGCCGTGTCATATCGGCGGCGCATGAGCTTGAGCACTGCATCGCTACCAGCCTGCAAGGGGATATGGAAGTGCGGCATGAAGGCCCGCGACTGTGCCACAAACTCGATGACCTCATCGGTGAGTAGGTTGGGCTCGATAGACGAGATGCGATAACGTTCGATACCCTCCACCTCGTCCAAAGCACGGATGAGATCGATAAAGGTTTCGCCCGTCGTCTTACCAAAATCGCCAATATTAACGCCAGTGAGAACAATTTCTTTCGCACCTTCGGCAGCAGCTTGTCGCACCTGCGACACGAGCTCCCCGATAGTGCCATTTCGGCTACGCCCACGAGCATAGGGGATGGTGCAATAGGAACAGAAGTAATCGCACCCGTCCTGCACCTTGAGGAAGAAGCGTGTGCGGTCGCCTTGCGAGCACGAGGGCACGAAGGTGCGTATATCCTTCGTGGGGATGGTAACCATTTCTCCCTGCTCGCGCTTGTCGAGCGAGGTGAGGTAGTCGAGCAAGCTGCCCTTCTTGTCCATTCCCAACACGAGGTCCACTCCAGGGATGGAGGCCACCTGCTCGGGCTTGAGCTGTGCATAGCAACCCGTCACCACCACAAAGGCACCGGGGTGCTGCTTCACCAATTTATGTATAGCTTGGCGGCATTTCTTATCGGCCTGCTCGGTCACCGAACAGGTGTTAACAACGCATATATCAGCCTGTTCGCCACGGCGAGCCGTGCGGAACCCCACCTCCTGCAAGGTGCGCCCGATGGTCGAAGTCTCCGAAAAGTTGAGCTTGCAACCCAGCGTGTAGTACACCGCCTTTTTATCCTTAAACTGCGTATTATCAATCATAGCATGCAAAATTACACATTTTTCCTAAAATAATGAGCATTTTGTAGCAAAGTATAAGAAATGTTTGTACTTTTGCGATTGTATTTTCAATTGTCAAACCTAAAAAAATAAAAGAAAATGAAGAAAGTATTATTTGCATTGGTAGCTATAGCTGCCCTCACCATCACCTCATGCTGCAACAAGAAGTGTAAGGAGACAACATGCGAGAAGGCTGCCACCGAGTGTGTAGCATCTGACGCTTGCTGCAAGGCTGCTTGCGAAATGACAGATTCTTGCAAGATGGACTGCGCTACATGCGAGAAGAAGGATTCTTGCCAGCAGGCATGTCCCAAGAAGGCTGAATGCGAGAAGGCATGCGACAAAAAGTGTGAGAAACCTTGCGAGAAGAAGTGCGACAAGCCCTGCGAGAAGAAGGCCGAATGCGAGAAGGCATGCGACAAGAAGTGTGAGAAGGCTTGCGAGAAGAAGTAATTTCTACCAAAGCATCAATTCAAAAACGAAGTGCGCCCAGGGGTGCACTTCGTTTTTGAATCTATATAATAACAAAAGTTGCACGAGGGCAACCTCATGCTACGCGAGGGGGAAAGAAAAAAACTTGCATCACTTACACATTTTTTACCCTCTCCCACCCCAACTTTTTCCATTTTATTTGTAACTTTGCAGTCCTTAAAAACAACAGACAACAAATCTTATGGGTGGTTTCTTTGGAACAGTCTCAAAAGCTGCATGTGTGACCGACTTATTCTACGGCACAGACTACAATTCACATATGGGTACGAAGCGTGGCGGTATGGCCACATACGCCAAGGGCGTAGGCTTCATGCGTTCAATCCATAATCTCGAAAGTTCATACTTCCGCACTAAGTTTGAATCGGGACTCTCCAAGTTCCAAGGCAATGCAGGTATCGGCGTCATCAGCGACACCGACCCCCAGCCTATCCTCATCAACTCCCACTTGGGCAAGTTTGCCATCGTCACCGTAGCCAAGGTCAACAACATACAGGAGTTGGAGCAGGACCTCCTCGCATCCAACATGCACTTTTCGGAGATGAGTCTCTCGAAGACCAACCAAACCGAGCTCATCGCTCTCCTTATCATACAAGGCAAGGATTTCGTCGACGGCATCGAGAACGTGTTCCGCAAGATCAAGGGTTCATGCTCTATGCTCATCCTCACCGAAGACGGCATCATCGCCGCCCGCGACCAATGGGGCCGCACTCCCATCGTCATCGGAAAGAAAGACGGAGCCTATGCCGCCACGAGCGAGACCAACAGCTTCCCCAACCTCGGCTATCAGATTGAGCACTACGTAGGTCCGGGTGAGATCGTACGCCTCCGTGCCGACGGCATGGAGCAGATGCGCAAGCCCAATGACAAGCTCCAGGTATGCTCTTTCCTGTGGGTATACTACGGCTTCCCCAACTCATGCTACGAAGGCAAGAACGTCGAGGAAGCCCGCTATGCCAGCGGCTATAAGATGGCCCAGCAAGACTCCTCGGAGGTCGACTGCGCCTGCGGCATCCCCGACTCGGGTGTAGGTATGGCCCTCGGCTATGCCGACGGCATGAACGTACCCTATCGTCGCGCCATCTCGAAGTACACCCCCACCTGGCCCCGCAGCTTTACACCCGAAAACCAGGAGGTGCGTTCCCTCGTGGCCAAGATGAAGCTCATCCCCAACAGCGCCATGATGAACGACAAGCGCGTGCTCTTCTGCGACGACTCTATCGTGCGCGGTACCCAGCTCACCGACAATGTGCAGGAGCTCTACGACTATGGTGCCAAGGAGGTACATATGCGAATTGCCTCACCCCCCATCATCCACAGCTGTCCCTTCCTCGGCTTCACCTCATCGAAGAGCGACCTTGAGCTTCTCACCCGCCGCATTATTCAGGAGTTCGAGGGCGATGACAGCAAGGACCTCGACAAGTACTCTACTCCCGGCACGCCCCAGTACGAGCGTCTGGTGGAAGAGATACGCCGCCGCTTCAACCTCACCTCGTTGAGATTCAACACGGTGGACACCCTCGTCGAAGCCATCGGTCTGCCCAAGTGCAAGCTCTGCACCCACTGTTTCGACGGTTCAAGCCACTTCTAAACTGGCGCGGCACATAAGACAAAAGCCCTCTTCTTGCGAAGGGGGCTTTTTATTCAAAGAACACATCTCTCAGTTCAGAGCCCTTTGAACTATAGTCCTAAGCCTTCCGGACTCAAGTCCAGAGCCGTCCGAACTTTATCTTGACACCATTCAATATTTGCCATCGTTAAAGTTTACCTCTCCACTCTTTCCAAAACTTTTTTGTCATCGCTTCCGTTATCCATTCCTCAAAAAAAACTTCCATCCAGCATCATTATATTTATTGTGTATTTTTACCTAAACAAATAGGCGGAAAAGCGTGGTAAAATGAAAAATTATTCCTAACTTTGCACGAACATAGAGAAGTAGAGTTTATGAAGACGCATCTATTCGAACACTGGCTGTCGAAAGGGACTCCAACGGAGACCACGAAGTGCTATCCTCTGGGATGTGATGCTATCGACGACAAACAGTCGGTAACTTTGAGTTCTTTGCTTTTTTTATTATTGAGTGTTGTCCCTTTGCAAGCGTCGTTGTCGCTGTAAGGGATATTTTTTTATAAGAGAACATTAACATATATAATATAAAGGTATAACATGAAAGCGACATTAGTATTGGACAATGGAATGCGCTTCGAAGGTACTGCATTCGGCTGCGAGAAGCCTGCAGTGGGCGAAGTGGTGTTCTGCACGGCTATGACGGGCTATCCCGAGAGTTTGACGGATGCCGCGTATGCTGGTCAGCTCGTGGTGCTGACCTATCCGTTGGTGGGCAACTATGGTGTGCCCTCACACGAAGTGAAGGAACTGGGCTTGGAGAAATTCTTCGAGAGCAACAAGATACAGGTGAGC
>JAZRFA010000105.1:0-3092 GCA_045661085.1 Bacteroidaceae bacterium | reverse complement strand
AAAAGAAATGGCACATCCTAAAAGAAGACAATCGAAGACCAGAACTGCCAAGAGAAGAACTCATGACAAGGCAGTAGCTCCTACATTGGCCATCTGCCCCAACTGCGGCGAGTGGCATGTATTCCACACTGTATGCGGCGCTTGCGGCTACTACCGTGGAAAGTTGGCTATCGAGACAGCTGCTGCAGTTTAATTTGCGGCATTCTGAGAGTTAAGAGTGAAGAGTTAAGAGTTAACAGTTTTCCATCCCTATGGTAACTTTTTTCTCTTCACTCTTCACTCTTCACTTTTATTTTTTCACTCTTCACTCAGTAAAATGCACAAAGCAGGATTCGTAAATATCGTGGGTAACCCCAATGTGGGCAAGTCGACACTGATGAACAAGTTTGTCGGTGAGCGCATCTCTATTGCCACCTTCAAGGCACAGACGACCCGTCACCGCATCATGGGTATTGTCAATACCGAGGATATGCAGATCGTGTTCTCTGATACGCCCGGTGTGCTGAAGCCTAACTACAAGCTGCAGGAGTCGATGCTTCAGTTCTCTGAGTCGGCCTTGCAGGATGCCGATGTTCTCGTCTACGTCACCGACGTGGTGGAGAAGATCGACAAGAACCAGGACTTCCTCCAGAAGGTGCAACGAATGAACGTGCCCATCCTCTTGCTCATAAACAAGATTGACATGAGCAACCAGAAGGAACTCACTACGCTCGTCGAGAGCTGGCACGAGCTATTGCCCCAGGCAGAGATTATCCCCATCTCGGCATCGAACAACTTCAATGTCGACGTGGTGCTCCGTCGCATCAAGGAGCTATTGCCCGATAGTCCTCCCTACTTTGAAAAGGACCAGCTGACCGACAAGCCTGCACGCTTCTTCGTGACCGAGATTATCCGCGAGAAGATACTCCTCTACTATGACAAGGAGATACCCTATGCCTGTGAGGTGAGTGTAGAGCAGTTTAAGGAAACTGAGAAGAATATCCACATCAATGCTGTCATCTATGTGGAGCGCGAGTCTCAGAAGGGTATTATCATCGGCAACCAGGGCAAGGCGCTGAAGAAGGTGATGACCGAGGCTCGTCGCACGTTGGAGCAGTTCTTCGGCAAGAGCATCTACCTCGAGACCTTTGTGAAAGTAGATAAAGACTGGCGCAACTCCGACAAGGAGCTGCGTAGTTTTGGATATAATTTAGAATAAGAGACCCACCCCATCCCTCCCTTTAGGGAGGGGGTACAGAGTCCACTGAAAAAGAATATATATAAAAAATAATGCCACTGAGCAGCGATGTCTGCAAGTCCTCCCTCACAGGGAGGATTTAGGTGGGTCCTTTATTATGGGAAACTTAGTAGCTATCGTAGGACGCCCCAATGTAGGAAAGTCCACACTGTTTAACCGCTTCACGCAGACCCGCCACGCTATCGTGGCCGATGAGGCTGGTACCACACGTGACCGTCAGTATGGCAAGTGCGAATGGACGGGACGTGAGTTTTCTATCGTAGACACTGGTGGTTGGGTAGTCAACTCCGACGATATCTTCGAGGAGGAGATACGCAAGCAGGTGCTCATCGCCGTTGAGGAGGCCGACGTAGTGCTCTTCCTCGTCGACGTGCAGAATGGCGTCACTGACCTCGACCAGCAGGTAGCCTCTATCCTGCGTCGTGCAAAGACACCCGTCATCCTCGTGTCAAACAAGACCGACAACTACGACCTGCAGTACAACGCCGCCGAGTTCTACTCTTTGGGTCTTGGCGACCCCATCTGCGTGTCAGCGCTCACTGGTAGCGGTACGGGCGACCTGCTCGATATGGTGGTGGAAAAACTTCCTGCCCCCACACCCGATGAGGAGACCGAGGAGATACCCCGCTTTGCTGTCGTTGGCCGCCCCAATGTAGGTAAGAGCTCCATCGTGAATGCCTTCATCGGTGAAGACCGCAACATCGTGACCAACATTGCCGGCACCACACGCGACTCTATCTATACCCGCTATACGAAGTTCGGCTTCGACTTCTATCTCGTCGATACCGCCGGTATCCGCAAGAAAGGTAAGGTAAACGAAGACCTTGAGTTCTACTCCGTTATGCGCTCTATCCGTGCCATCGAGAATGCCGATGTCTGCATCCTCATGCTCGATGCTACCCGAGGTATCGAGAGCCAGGATCTCAACATCTATTCCCTCGTGCAGCGCAACCAAAAGGGTCTTGTGGTAGTCATCAACAAATGGGACCTCGTGCAGGATAAGAGTACCAAGGCCATGAAGTACTTCGAGGACACCATCCGCGAGCGTTTCGCCCCCTTCACCGACTTCCCCATCATCTTCGCCTCGGCCCTCACCAAGCAGCGCATCTTCAAGGTGCTCGAGATGGCTAAGGAAACCTATCTGAATCGCACCACCAAGGTGTCCACTGCGAAGCTCAATGAAGAGATGCTGCCCATCATCGAGGCCACACCTCCCCCCTCAAACAAGGGTAAGTACATCAAGATCAAGTACTGCATGCAGCTCCCTGGCACACGTGTACCTTCGTTCGTATTCTTCGCCAACCTGCCGCAGTATGTCAAGGAACCCTACAAGCGCTTCTTGGAAAACAAGATCCGCGAGCGCTGGAACTTCACGGGTACTCCGATAAATATCTACATCCGTCAGAAGTAAGGAGCTATGGGATAACGAGAAGAGGTGGCTGCGGCTACCTCTTCTCGTTTTTTGTCTTTCTAGCCCTAGATCATCGCTCGTCTACAAAGAGATTTTAGGGAAACTAGCCCTAGACGAAGAAAAATCTCTTTGTCCGATTTCTGAAAAGCCTTTGTCTGATTTCTCCGCTATGCTATAGGGAGCTATTCCATTGAGTAAATGAGTTTCATTTTTGCCTTGGCAAGGGTATAAACGAAAATCGCGATGTAAGTTAATTTTCAATTCTCAATTCACACCTTCCTTGCCAGGCCAAAAATAAAAATTGTTTACTCGGTAAGAACGTAAAGATAAGGTGGATTTTCGTACGAAAATGGGTAGACCCTTTCGCAAAAATGGGTATACCCACGAGTGGAATTGGGTAAACCCATTATGAAAAACGGGTATACCCAATTTCTGGCAGTTCGT
>JAZRFA010000104.1:0-2758 GCA_045661085.1 Bacteroidaceae bacterium | reverse complement strand
TCTCGCACTGGCGAAAAGACTTTTCCGCTCCTGCGAAAAACTTTTTTCACACCAATGAAAAAATCTTATCGCACTGACGAAAAACAAACCTAACAAAAGAGATATTATGGGAAAGATGTTAGAAGGTAAAGTGGCACTCATCACGGGTGCATCGCGTGGTATAGGTAAGGCAGTGGCATTGCGCTTTGCTGCCGAAGGCGCTGCCATAGCATTCACACACGTGACAGTGAGCGCTGCCGCCGAGCAAACCGAGCAAGAGATTGCCGCACTGGGCGTGAAGGTGAAGCGCTATGTGGCCGACGCAGCCGATTATGCCGCTACAGAGGCACTCGTGGCCGATGTAGTGAAGGAATTTGGCCGTATCGACATCCTCGTGAACAATGCAGGCATCACACGCGACGGACTGCTGATGCGCATGAGCGAGCAGCAGTGGGACGAGGTCATCTCGGCCAACCTCAAGTCGGCATTCAACTTCTGCCGCGTGTGCACACCCATCATGATGTGCCAGCGCAGCGGAAGCGTTATCAACATGTCATCTGTCGTGGGCATACACGGCAATGCTGGCCAGTGCAACTACGCAGCCTCCAAGGCGGGTATCATCGGCCTTACTAAGAGTATCGCTGCCGAGCTGGGCTCACGCGGAGTGCGTGCCAACGTCATTGCCCCCGGCTTCATCAACACCGACATGACGGGCAAGCTGAGCGAAGAACTGCGTGCCGAATGGGCCAAGCAGATACCTCTGCGCCGTGCCGGCGAAGGCGAAGACATCGCAGGTGCAGCTCTCTTCTTGGCATCAGACCTCGCAGCCTACGTCACCGGACAAGTGCTCCAGGTGGATGGCGGTATGGGTATGTAATCCCTATATAATGAGTTTTCCGAAATCAGCTGACCAGCTGACCGAGGCGATGTAATATGTTGTTTATCTGGTGTTAGTGCCAGTCAACCCAGCTGACTTGGGTTGACTGGCGCTGGGCTATATGCATATCGGTCTTCAAAAGACCTCTGATGCAGGGCGGTAGCTACGGCTCTTCTTCGTAGCCTTTGTCTTTTTAATGGTTTTGTCAAAGTTTTCAGTTATTGACGGCGACCATTCGCGTAAATGGTAGCGACAATATGCGCAAGTGGTAGCGAGCATATGCGTGTATGGTCGCCATCACGAATACAAAGGTGTAGCTGTAAATTAAAAAAATGAATGGCAGTGCACCTCACGGTTGACTGCCACTCTTTTCAGTTAAGGTTGTGGTTGTAAAAATGAAAAACAAGAGATTTTTCATCTAGTTAAAGTTGTTTATAGAAGTGGGGGTTATTCATTCTGTCGTATCTCATAGTGCTTTACCTTGCCGCTGATGGTCTTGGGTAGCGCATCGACAAACTCTATCACTCGCGGATATTTGTAGGGGGCTGTAGCCTCCTTGGTATGGTGTTGCAGTTCCTTGATGAGCGCCTCGTCTGCACGGTGGCGATACTCGTCGGTGAGTACGATGGTTGCCTTGACCAGCTGGCCGCGTATCTCGTCAGGGACACCTGTGACGGCACACTCGAGCACAGCAGGGTGCTTCATCAGGGCACTCTCCACCTCGAAGGGACCGATGCGGTAGCCTGAGGACTTGATGACATCGTCCATGCGCCCTACGTACCAGTAGTAGCCGTCGCGGTCGCGGTAGGCAATGTCGCCTGTGTGGTACCACCCGTCGTAGTTGGCCGTAGCGGTGAGTTCGGCATTGCGGTGATACTCCTTGAAGAGTCCCAAGGGCTTCTGTCCCGAGGTGCGGATGACAATCTCACCCTCTTCGTCGTGTCCGAGGATGCGCCCCTCCTTGTCCATCAATTCCACGTGGTACTGCGGACCCCGTACACCCATAGAGCCCGGCTTGGGCTTGCACCAAGGATAAGTACCGATGGAAAGGGTGGTTTCGGTCTGTCCGTAGCCCTCCATGAGACTGATTCCCGTGAGGCGCTTCCAACGGTCGAAGACGTTAGGGTTGAGTGCCTCGCCTGCCACGGTGCAGTAGCGCAGGCTGCTGAGGTCGTAGCTCTCGACATCCTCTTTAATAAGAAAACGGAACACGGTAGGGGGTGCACAGAACGAGGTGATGCGGTGCTTCTCGATGGTGCGCAGGATATCGGCCGGTGGGAAGCGGCCCTCGTAGTCGTAGACGAATACCGTAGCCCCCACGACCCATTGTCCGTAGAGCTTACCCCATGCAGCCTTGCCCCAGCCCGTGTCGCTCAGGGTGAGGTGGAGTGACTCCTCGAATAGGTTGTGCCAACAGGCGGCTGTGATGATATGTCCCAGTGGGTAGGTGAAGTCATGACACACCATCTTGGGATTGCCCGTAGTGCCCGAGGTGAAATAGATGAGCATCGTATCGTCGTTGTCATTCTCGGCCAGTCGCACGAAGGGTCTTGCGGTGTTTACACCCTCATGAAAGTCGAGCCAACCATAGGGAATGTTGGGACCTATGGAGATGCAGTGCTTCAATGTGTGGCAATAGGGGCGGGCGGTCTCGATGTTATGGATGACATCCTCGTCGCCACATGCCACGATGGCCTTGATGCTGGCGGCATTGCAGCGATATTCTATGTCATGTGCGCGGAGAAGGTGTGTGGCGGGTACCACCACGGCACCCAGTTTGTGAAGCGCGAGCATGGTCCACCACCACTCGTAGCGTCGCTTGAGGATGAGCATCACCACGTCGCCACGTCGGATGCCGAGGCTCTGCAGGTATGAGGCCGTGCGGTCAGACCATCGCTTCAT
>JAZRFA010000103.1:0-1920 GCA_045661085.1 Bacteroidaceae bacterium | reverse complement strand
GTCACCACTCGTCTGTTCCGCATCAAGGAACAGTTAAAATCAATGTCTAACAAGTAAAACGCATCTTTATGACACACGAAATGGATTTAACCGAATTGCAGGAACTGAGAAAACAGTTTAACCTGATAGATGAGAAGCTGGATAAGCAGCGTATCATCAATGAAGAGATATTGAGAGAGTCGATGACGAGCAAGCTCTCGCGCGTAGAAAAATGGTATCAGAACCGCTTCCGTACATCAGCAATCGCTGCTCCTATCGCAGGCGTAGTATTCCTCACACAGTTTGCCGATCAAGGATTTCCCTATTGGGGCTTCTGTTTGCTGATCATCGCTACAGGTATCCTGGAAGTTATCCTCAACCGACGAGCCTACAAGGCGCTTAACATCGCCAACTTACCCTCTATGAGTATGACTGAGGCCACCGAACACATCGCACGTCACAAGCAATTACGCATGATGGCCAACCGCATCCTTACCCTTCCGCTCATCGCACTGATCGTATGGACCATCCTCATTGCCAGTGACTTCGCGTGGAACCTTCAAGTCATCGCCATCACCGTCTTTGCTATGGGCTTTACCGTTGCTTTGGGCATCACTCAGCAACGAGCTAACAAGAAACGCCTCGATGAGGTGCTGAACCAAATCAAGACGTTGCGAGGATAAGATATTTGAACTTATAAGATAGCAGCAAGCGGTAAGTGAGTTTAGCCACTTACCGCTTGCTGCTATAGGATATTTCGTTTATATTGCTATGTCTTTTTTGTAGAGATATTCAGGGAATTTGTCAATACTCCCATTCTTCCAAATGATAGTCCATGTTGTAAAGTACGAGTCAAGAAAAATATTACCCTACCCCACAATCTCCACCAACATCTGAGCCACCCTGTCGGGATGGTCTATCACCAACTGACCATGTTGCATGCGGGGGAAGCGGGTAATCTTGCAATGCGGAGCGAGCGACTCGAGGTGGCGGAACATGTACTTGGCCACGAAGGCCTCGTGCTGTCCGTACCAATAGTGGATATCGGCACTGCGTACCTGCTCGAGGCGCGAGGTGTAGATGGACTTGTAGGCATCGCGCACGGCACGCCCATAGCCTGAGGGGTACACCTTGGCGAGTTCGTCGAGCAGGGTGTCGAAGTAGTGCGAGCGGAAGAGCCATTTGAAGAAGCCGCTCATATGGTAACTGCACCACACATTGAAACTCTGGTAATAGCGCAAGGGGTCTATGCTCCATCGTGGGAGGGGAAGCAAGGGAGCAGCATCGAGGATGACGTGGTCAATGGTGATGTCGGCTCGCTCCTGTAGTTTGGCTACGATACAGCACCCATCGAGAGACCGTAGGCGGCATCTATGTGTCCATCGTATTTGGCGCGGATATGCACCACGAGTTGGTCCACCTGGTCATCGATGCTCGTAAATGTAGAGGGTATGGCATTGCCCTCGGTATCGAGAAGGAAACCGTCGACCTGAACGGCAATGATGTGGTAGCGAGTCTCTAAATGCTCAATTAGCGGAGTGAAGACCTGATAGGATACCCCGAGTCCGTGGACGAGCATCAGCGTCTTATGCGAAGGGTTGCCGAAGGTGTTGAATAGCATAGTGCACATTATTGCGACAAAAGTAGGAAAAAGGTGGTAGAATTGCAAAGGATGGGTAGGGCTAAATTATTCGTCAAAAACTCTTTTGTAATTCGATATATATTGCTACATTTGCATCGGACTAAGGTGTTCGTCCATGATTGCTGTCGTGGCGGATGAAAAGGGAACTTCGGTGCAAAGCCGAGACTATACCCGTAGCTGTATGTCTCAAGTGAGAAACTCCGTGCCATCTGGCGTTGGTCACTGCTGTAAGGTGGGAAGACCGCACGGAGGAGACGAGTCAGAAGACCTGCCTTAATCCTTACAATGATGCAATGCTT
>JAZRFA010000102.1:0-22571 GCA_045661085.1 Bacteroidaceae bacterium | reverse complement strand
GGTCGGGATTGATGCCCTCGAAGCGCTTTACGATGGCGTTACCTGTCTCGAGCTCGTAGTCGCCTTCTACCTCTTCCTTGGTCATAGCCTCGGTGCAGGGGATATCCTTATAGAAGTAGTCGGCGTGTGTGGTGCCGATGTTGGGGATATCCTTACCAGCCTGTGCCCAAGCGGTAGCAAAGGTAGAGTGGGTGTGTACTACACCTTGTATATTGGGGAAGGCACGGTAGAGCACGAGGTGAGTGGGAGTATCTGACGAGGGATTGAGGTCGCCCTCTACTACTTCACCTGTGTTGAGGTCTACCACTACCATGTCTGATGCCTTCATGTCGTCGTAGCTCACGCCGCTGGGCTTGATGACTACGAGACCTTTCTCACGGTCTATACCTGACACGTTGCCCCAGGTGAAGATTACCAAGCCCTGTTTCACAAGGTCGAGGTTGGCTTGGAATACCTTTTGTTTGAGTTCTTCTAACATAATGGTTGCTTTTGTTGTGAGTTATAGTAGTTAAAGGGAGCCATTTGTTAGTGGAGTTATAGGAAGTTAAAGGAAGATATTACTCGCTTCGCTCGTTAGGGGAGATAAAGGCCAATAGTTTGTACGCGATGTACTTACATTTGGCATTTAACTCCTTTTATATCCTTTTAACTCCATTTGTCTCCATAAACTATCTCCATTTAACTCCTTTTATCTTTATATTAATAGATGTACGCGCGTGCGCGCATTATAATCTAAACTTCAGTGAATCCTGATATTTTGCTATGTTGAACTTGTAGAGTGCCGCTCCGCGACGCGATGTGACCTTGTCGATGAGTTCGGTCTTCTCTATATAGTCCATTTCAGCAACTCGTTTTCTGAAATTCCGTTTGTCTATCGGCCCACCATTGATGGCTTCGTACAGCGTTTGCAGTTGGGTGAGGGTAAAATGTTCGGGCAGCAGGTTGAAGCTGATGGGCTGCATAGCTGCCTGCACCTTCATCACCAAACGCGCTCTGTCTACCATCTGTTTGTGGTCGAAGAGTAGGGTAGGCAGTTCATTGATCTTTACCCAATAAGCATTGTGTTCCTCTACGAGGTTACGGTCATATTCGTTGATGTTGATGAGTGCATAGTAGGCTGTTGATATCACTCGTTCGCCCGGGTCTCTACCCACTTGGCCGAATGAGCCTACCTGTTCCATAAACACGTTGGTGAGACCCGTGAGCTCGGCCAATACGCGTTTCGCAGCATCGTCCATATGCTCACCCTCTTGTACGAATCCGCCCATCAGTGACCATTCGCCCTTGCCGGGGTCGAACCTTCGCTTCAGCAGGAGGAGATTAAGCTCTCCTCCGCTGAATCCGAACATGATGCAGTCCACTGCATGGTAGAACCTTGGATGTTGCGAATAGTATCCTTGCATCGTTCTTGATTACCAGAAGTAGATGTAGAAGGCTACAGTGATGCCGAGGATGATAACGGTGTGGATAACATCCCACTTATCCCAACTGCGCTTGGTAGCCGCAATCTGCTCAGGTGTAGAGGTGCCGAATACGAGACCCTTGATCTCTGTTTCGGGCTTGGGCTGAGTGCAGAGGCTCACGAAGAAGCATACGAGCAAGCAGAATACCAACATGCATCCGCAGAAGTACAACCAGTTGAAGTCGTAGAATACGGCCTTGAACCAGCCCTCGGGAGCACCCTCTACGCTGGTGTAGAGAATCTTGGCGCCCAAGCGGATGATACCGATAACGAGACCTGAAATCAATGCCCACTGACCACCCTTAGGTGTAGCGCGCTTCCAGCAGATACCCATCAAGAAGGCAGCTGCGATACCGGGAGCAAGCACTGACTGTACGTCCTGTAAGTAGAGGTAGAGAACGTCACCGATGCTCTTCATTACGGGGATCCAGAGAATACCGAGAGCTACGATGATAACGGTAGCAATCTGACCAATCTTCACGAGCTTCTTACCATACTCCTCAGAGTCAGTTACGCGACCATCCTCAGCAATAACTGGGTTGGGGTCGGGATGCTTCACCTTGTATACGTCGATGGTGTAGAGCATAGCTGAAGAGTTGAAGAGCGATGCCAATGAAGACATCAAGGCTGCGAGGATACCGCAAACCACTACGCCCTTGAAACCGGCGGGGAGCAACTTAGCCACCAAGAGGGGGAAGGCAACGTCACCGTTGTTGAGTACGGGCATCATCGCGTTGGCGAGGTCTGAGTTCAATACCCCTGTTTGAGCACCCTTAGCCAATGCAAAGGCAATCATACCGGGGATGAGGAACAAGAATACGGGGAGCAGCTTGAGGTAGGCACCGAAGATAGCACCACGGCGAGCCTCGCGCTCGTTCTTACCCGAGAGTACGCGCTGCACGATGAACTGGTCGGTACACCAGTACCAGAAACCGATTACGGCAGAACCGATGAGAGCACCCAACCAAGGATATTGGGGGTCGCTATTACCACGCATGAGGTGAATCATGGTGCCTTGTGCACCTTCGTAGGCGGGAGTCACATCGCAGAGAGCCATCATATTGTCCCAACCACCAAGTTCCTTGAGGCCAAGAACAAGGATGACTACCGAACCAAAGAGCAGAATGGGGGTCTGCAATACGGAGGTCTTCAACACTGATTCCATACCACCGAGGATGGTGTATATAGCTGTGAGCAATACGAGGCCGATAGCGGCTACCCAGAAGAAGTCTACTGTCCAACCGAAGATGGTGATCGATTCAATACCGAATACCTGTTGGAATACCACACCACCTGCATATACAGTTACGGCTACCTTGGTGAGCACGTAGCTGATGAGCGAGATGTAGGTAAGGATGGTACGTGACTGCTTGTTGAAACGCTTCTCCAGGAACTCGGGCATGGTGAGTACCATACTGCGCTCATAGAAGGGTACGAATACCCATGCGAGAATCAAGATCATCCAACCTTGGATCTCCCAGTGGGCCATTGCCATACCGCTTGATGCACCTGAACCTGCCAAGCCGATAAGGTGCTCAGAACCGATATTTGACGCAAAGATAGAGGTACCGATGGCAAGCCATGTTGCATCACGTCCACTCAAGAAGTAGTCAGAAGAGTTGTCCTTCTGCTTTCTCATCACACTCACTACAATCCATATCATTGCTGCAGCAAACAGGCCAATGACAATCCAGTCTAATAATGCCATAATTTCTTTTGATTTATGAATTTTGATTTATGATTTATTTCTCTACAGAGAACTTGTAAATACAGTGGCTATAATACTCCTGTCCCGGCTCGAGTGTAGCTGAAGGCCAACCTTCGAGATGGCTCTTGTTGGGGGTGTCGGGGTATTTCTGTGTCTCGAGGCACATGCCGATGCGCTGATTGATGTTCTTGCCATCCTTACCGATGGTGGTGCCATCGAGGAAGTTGCCTGAGTAGAACTGCAAGCCAGGTTCGTTGGTGTAGACCTCAAGTACGATACCTGTCACGGGGCTCTTCAATGTAGCGCATACCTGTGTGTCGTCGCCCTTGGTGTTGAGCACCCAGTTGTGGTCGTATCCGTTACCGTTCTTCAACTGCTCGAAGTCGAAGTTGGTGATTTCGGTGCCCACCTCCTTGAATGCGGTGAAGTCCATCGGTGTGCCTGCTACGGGAGCAATCTCACCAGTAGTCATATAGGTGCTGTCTACGGGAGTGTAGAAGTCTGCGTTGAGTTGCAACAGATGGTTGGTGATAGGCATCTGGTGGTCACCGTTGAGGTTGAAGTAGCAGTGGTTGGTCTGGTTGATAACCGTCTTCTTGTCCGTTGTGGCGGTCCATACGATGTCGATGGCATTGTCATCGGTGAGCGTGTAGGTGGTCTTGGCCACTACGTTACCGGGGAAACCTGCATCACCGTCGGGGCTTTGCATTACGAGGACAATCTGGTTGTCGGTCACCTTCTCTACGTCGTACACCTGGAACTGCCAGCCCAGAGGAGCGGGCTCGATGGTGCAGCCGCCGTGAAGGCAGTGGCCGAAGTTGTTCTTCGGAAGGTCATACTCCACCTCGTCAATGGTAATCTTACCATCCTTGATGCGGTTGGCATAGCGTCCTACCGATGCTCCGAAGTCGCTAGGCTTGGTGGCATAGTCATTGATGTTGGAGTAGCCGATGATGGCATCCTGCATCTTTCCATCCTTGTCGGGCACCATGATGGAGACGATACGGCCACCATAGTTGGTCACGCACACCTCCATACCATTCTTGTTGGTGAGGGTGTAGAGGTCGGTCTGTTTACCTTGCTGCTCTGATTGGAAATCAGCGCGCTTCAATCCCGAGAGGTTCTCGCTCGCCTTGGGAGCGTTGTTGCATGCGGTGAGCAGTGCCAATCCGCACAATGCTCCGATAAATGCTTTCTTCATATAGTTTGTCTTTTTATAAATTAGTTATCTTTGCTTCCTTGTTCTTTAATAGCGCGTAAAATTAATACTATTTATTCGTATGTAAAGAACGCGTTAGTATGTTTTATGACATAAAGTGTTATGTTAACACCTGTTTTTTTAGAGATAAGGGTTATATTTGGCTTCATCTTCGATGCTTGTGAGGTCGCCATGCCCTGGATATACGATTGTGTTGGGCGGTAGAATGAGCAGCTGCTTCTGTATGGAACTGATGAGCTGTGCGTAGTTGCCGTCGGCAAAATCGGTGCGCCCGATGGAGCCTTGGAATAGGGTGTCGCCGGCAAAGAGCATATTGCTGTCGGGGGCATAGAAGCACATTCCTCCTGCAGAATGTCCGGGTGTGGCGATGCACTTCAGGGACTTATCTCCCAGCATAAGTATATCTCCATCGTGCAGAGGGTGTCCCACAGGGCGCGGCATTGTGTTGGGCTGTATGCCAAAGCGTGCCGCGGATTGTGCAAAGTTGGTTATCCACGCACTGTCATCGAGACTTGCACTGAGCTTCACGCCATACGTGTCTTCGATGAACGTAGTGCCGAAAATGTGGTCGAAGTGTAGGTGGGTACAGAGCAGGTATTTGATGTGTAAGTCGTTCTCTTCTAAGAACTTGGAGAAACGTCTTTGCTCCTCGTTCCAATAGAATCCGGGGTCGATGACCGCCGCTTCGCGTGATACCTCATCATACACGAGGTAACAGTTTTCGTGTAGCATATTGCAGACAAATGTTCTTACCTTCATAATTTCCTATATTTTATGTGTCGCGAAGGTACAATTTCTCCTTTTGATAAACAACAATAAAGGATTTAAACTTTGTGAACTTTGTCGTATGCGATAAATGTCGTACCTTTGCACCTTCAAATACGATACATGACAAAAATAATGAAATCCTATCTGCTTAGATTTTTCTCTTTCATATTATTGGTAGGGGCAACAGCGCTGACGATGGCTCAAGATTTGTTGGCGGAACAGGCTCCTATGGATAGGCAGATGGCACGCATCGACTCGGTGGTGCTCAACAGGTTGATTATGGCCGAACAGTACGAATATCCCGCCGATGACCTCTATCCCGAGTGGAGTAACGACTACGCGCACAAATACACGAATGTGACATTGCCTGACTCGTTGGTCATTGACCTTACTGGTTTCTGTATGCCTACGGAGAATACGAAGGTGAACGACATTTTCGGCTATCGCCCTCGCCGCCGTCGCGTGCACTATGGACTGGATATCAAGGTGGAGCGTGGCGACACCATCCGTGCTGCCTTCGATGGCAAGGTGCGCTATTGCAGTTATCAGCGTCGTGGCTACGGTCACTATGTGGTGATACGCCATCCGAATGGTTTGGAAACGCTCTATGCTCACCTCACGTCGAAGCTCGTGGCAGAAAATGAGGTGGTGAGAGCTGGCGACCCTATCGGGTTGGGAGGTAATACGGGACGTAGTACAGGCCCCCACCTGCACTTTGAGACTCGTCTCTTGGGCAAGGCACTTGATCCTGCACTATTCTTTGACTTCCCTAATCAGGATGTTACAGGAGATACATATCTCTATACCAAACCCAAGAAGAAGGTATACGATCCGTCGGATCCCGATACCTATTACAAGGTGCGCAGTGGCGATTCGCTGAGTCGTATTGCAGCGCGTAAGGGTACATCGGTGAAACAATTATGCAAACTCAACGGCATCACCACACAGACGACACTGCGCGTGGGACAGGTGCTGAGACTATATTAAATGATATGGATACCAATCAACAATTTGAGCAAATCATTGCCACTTGTCGAGACCTTTTTGCCAAGAAACTGAAGGATTATGGTGCAGCGTGGCGTATCATGCGTCCCACTTCGGTGACCGATCAGATATTCATCAAGGCTAATCGTATTCGTAGTATTGAGACCAAAGGTGAGACGATGGTCGACGAGGGCATACGCTCGGAGTTTATCGGCATTGTCAACTATGGCATCATCGCGCTCATACAGCTCGAATTGGGCTATGCAGAGGCTGATGACATGACTCCCGCTATGGCGCTTGCCAAGTATGATGAGTATGCAACAAAGGCATTGGAGCTGATGAAGGCCAAGAACCACGACTATGATGAGGCGTGGCGCTCCATGCGCATCAGTTCGTACACCGACCTCATCCTGATGAAGATATATCGTACCAAGCAAATTGAGAGCAACGAAGGCCAGACCATTGTGTCTGAAGGTATTGATGCCAACTATATGGATATGATCAACTACTCGGTGTTCGGACTCATTAAGATTGACTTTGGTGAATAAATCTGCCTATATAGCTTCGGGTATCGTGATCAATGCCTTGCGCTTTGCCTTGGCTTTGGTGTTTGTCTTCTCGGGATTCGTGAAGGCTGTGGACCCTATGGGTACGGTATATAAGATGGCCGACTATGCCGAGGCTTTTGGCTGGGTAGCGCATCCGACACTATTGTTAGTGGGGGCATGGGCGCTCATTGCAGTGGAGTATGTGATGGGTGTGGCTCTTTTTTTTGGATTGTATCGCCGTTTTTATTTGGGACTGATGATTGCCTTTCTGTCGGTGATGACCCCATTAACGTTGATGCTTGCGCTAACCAATCCCATCAGCGATTGCGGTTGCTTTGGCGATGCATTGGAGCTTACTCATTGGCAGACGTTTGGAAAGAATGTGGTGCTGTTGGTGATGGCTATCGTAGTGCTGATATGGCATAAACGTTTGTGGCGAGTCATCTCAGACCGCATGCAATGGCTTGTGTTTGTCTATGCAGTGCTGTCCATTTTCCTTTTTATGCAGAATGCGTTTCACCATCTTCCTGCGTGGGATTTCCGTCCCTATGCTATTGGTACAAACATAGTTGAGGGGATGACGGTACCAGAAGACGCCCCACAAGATGAGTATGAAACGCTTTTTGTCCTTGAAAAAGAGGGCGAATTGCGAACCTTCACCTTCGAAGATTATCCCGATTCTACGTGGCACCTGGTGCGTCGTGAGAACCGTTTGATAAGTAAGGGCTATACTCCTCCTATCGAGGATTTCTACCTTTCGACACTCGATGGGGAGGATGTGACGTGGGAGGTGCTTGAGCAGCCTGGATATACATTCCTTATGGTGGCACGCAATCTCAAACGTACCAATGAAGGGATGCTTGATGTCATCAACGACCTTCATGACTATGCCAAGGTGCACAACTATCCTTTCTATATGCTGACATCTTCCAGTACTGATGCCATAGATGTATGGAACGAACATACGGGTGCTGCTTATCCCTACCTGAATGCTGATGAGATATTGCTCAAAACAATGATACGTGCCAATACCGGGCTGCTCGTATTGAAAGATGCAACAATCATTGGTAAGTGGAGTGCTGCGGACCTCCCACGTGACAACCAGTTGAATGCGCCGATGGAACGTAACGAGGCGTTGACAATAACACCGCGTGAAGTGGATGCAAGGCGTATGGCAGCAGCGCTATGGATGTTGTTCCCTCTATTGCTGTTGGGTGTGGTAGACAGGTGCGTCCGCAGGTAGTATTGCTCTATTTTTGCAGTATAAGATTAAGATATAGTTATTATAAATCATCTTCGTATGAAATTATTTGAATTCCGTCCCAAGTTGTTCTCTTGCTTGAAAGGGTACAACAAAACTACGTTTATGTCCGACCTTATGGCCGGTATCATCGTAGGTATCGTAGCCTTGCCGTTGGCTATTGCTTTTGGTATTGCTTCGGGTGTGACTCCAGAGAAGGGTATCATTACTGCTATCATCGCAGGTTTGCTTATCTCAGTGTTTGGAGGTAGTAAGGTGCAGATTGGTGGTCCCACGGGTGCGTTCATTGTCATCGTCTTTGGCATCATTGCCGAGTATGGCTTGAGTGGCCTGATTATTGCCACCTTTATGGCAGGTATCTTCCTCATCCTGATGGGTGTGCTTCGTGTGGGTACCATTATCAAGTACATACCCTATCCCATCATTGTGGGCTTTACGAGTGGTATTGCATTGACCATCTTCACTACGCAGATTAAGGATCTCTTTGGTATGCAGATTGCCGAGGTCCCCGCTGATTTCGTGAGCAAGTGGGTGGTGTACTTCCAAAACTTTGGAACGATGAATATCTGGCCTTTGCTGATAGGTGTTTGCAGTATCCTCATTATTGTATATACTCCGAAGATCAGCAAGAAGCTTCCCGGTTCGCTCGTAGCTATTATCGTGATGACAGTAGTGGCTTTGCTCTTGAAGAACTATGCTGGCATCACTACAATCGAAACCATTGGTGACCGCTTCACCATCAATCCCGATATGCCTAAACCCGAGGTCCCAAAAATTACTTGGGAGGTGTTTACTAAGTTGATGTCGCCAGCTTTGGTGATTGCAATGTTGGGTGCTATTGAGTCATTGCTTTCTGCAGCTGTGGCCGATGGTGTTATTGGTGATAAGCATGATAGCAATCAGGAACTCGTTGGTCAGGGTATTGCGAATATGGTGTGCTCACTCTTCGGAGGTATCCCCGCAACAGGTGCCATTGCCCGTACGATGACCAATATCAACAATGGAGGTCGCACTCCTGTGGCTGGTATTATTCACGCTCTCGTACTCTTGCTCATTTACTTCTTCTTGATGCCTTTGGCCAAGTATATCCCGATGTCTTGCTTGGCAGGTATTCTGGTGGTAGTGTCGTATAATATGAGTGAGTGGCGCAGCTTCAAGGCTATCTTGAAGAATCCCAAGAGCGATATCATCGTGTTGCTCGTGACCTTCTTCCTTACCGTAATCTTCGACCTCACTATTGCTATCGAAGTGGGTATCCTCATTGCTTGCTTGCTCTTTATGCGCCGCATGTCAGAGGTTACCAACGTTTCGGTAGAGACAGAGGAAATTGACCTCAGCGCCGATAGTGACTTGCCTGATAATACAGAGCATCTGGTCATCCCCGATCGCGTAGAGGTGTACGAAATCAATGGTCCCTACTTTTTCGGTATAGCCAACCGATTTGAGGAGGTAATGAATGATGTGGGTAATATCCCGGCTGTGCGCATTATCCGTATGCGTAAGGTTCCCTTCATTGACTCTACGGGTATACATAATCTTACTAATCTGTGTGAAAAATGCCTGCAGAAGGATATACATATCGTACTTTCTGGTGTGAATCCTAAGGTTATGGAAGTGCTCACCAAAGCAGAGTTTGATAAGATTGTCGGCAAGGAGAATATCTGTAGTCACATCACAGTCGCTTTGGAGCGAGCACGTGTGTTAGCTGCGTCGCTGGATAAAAAGTAAACTACTGCGTAGGCTCTTGAACAAATAATGCGGAGGCATCTAGGATGTCTCCGCATTATTTATGTCGCTATATCCAATTTGCTGGCTATTCTACGCTCAGTTTCATCGTCTGTGTCTCACCATCGGAGTTGGTGACCGATACGATATATATGCCTGAGCTGAGTGATGCAAGGCTGATGGTTGTGTGTGCATTGGTGAATCGAATCGTTGCTCTTGTGTGTACACGTCCAGTGGTGGTGTATATCGTGACGTTAGCCCACGCGCTCTCTGTACCGTAGATATGTAGCATACGTTCGCGATACATTAGCTGCATATGGTCTTCATCTGCAAATGTGGACTCGATGTTAGTGTCTATCTCCGGCTGCTCGAGCCATGCGGTATAGCTATTGATGATATTAGCTTTGGCAATGGTAGGGGTAGACATAATGTACACGTCATTGCTTCCGTCAGGGTAAAGACCTACAGACTCGGTACCGAGATGGGGCTCATAGTAGAGAATGTCGCTCCATGATTTGTCAGCGGCTGTGAGTACAATATGGCCTCCTTCGGCTGCCAGCTTGAATGAGGCGTGCAATTGGTTCATTGCTACCAATTTGTCGGCCCAGATGATAAGATGCCCATAAGGGGCGATGATGGTGCTGATATCGTCTCTACTCGGTATCTGATATTTGGTGAGTTTGCTCAGATTGTCGCTCAAGTACATGCCAGCAACATCAACAGGTTCGGAGGTGGTATTGAAGAGCTCTATCCAGTCGTTCTTCTTGTAGTAATCGTTGATGTAGATACTGTTGTCGGCACTGATTTCATTGATGCGTACGGGATAGGTTTTCTGTTCTTCCAACTCCTCTTCGGTGAGTGGCTCATAGATAGCAGTGAGTGAGAAGTTGCTTCCACTAGGGAGTGTGTACTCTGCATCGCGGCTTACGATGTTACTGTCTGTCTCACCGAAATGAACGAGGTCAACATCGAAATAGATGTCTGAGGACTTGTTGTCGCAGTTGTGTACCTCGATAGCGATGACGTTGTTTCCCCGTTTGAAGAGGCTGGCATCGAGAGTCAGTGTGCCGCTGTCGGGGTTGTTGTTGGCATAGGTCGATGAGTAAGTGGCATAGGTGACCTCGCCATTAGGCATAAGGTAGCGGGCTGCCTCTTGACCGTTTACGTATACGACCATACCGTCATCAACGGTGTAATTAAGTTTGAATACATCCGTTGCAGAGGGAGCCTTTGATAGGGTTACCTTTGTGCGGAAGTAGTAGGTGGGGCGCTTGGCATTGGCATCGGTGCCATAGTCCAATGTGGTTTTATAGCCACGTCCGTTTGATGCATCGCTGGTGAAGTAGCCCAAGGGAGCGTTTCCTTGCTTCCAAGAAGCGGTGTTATAGCTGCTGCTCTTCCAATTCTGACCATCCAATGAACCTTGGTCATAGTAGTCCCATGAAGAACCGCGTGCAATGAGTGTGGTGCTTTGTTGACCGCCATTCTCGTTGCTCCATCCTACAAAGCGATAGCCAGCCTTGGGCTCGGCCTTGAGGACGATGGGGGAGAATAGTGAACCGCAGAATTTGCCTGTAGGGATAATCTGGTCGTTCATGCGAAGTGATACTCCTTCTGTATTGGAAGAAACGGAAACCGATTGTTTCATATCGTAGGTGAGTCCCATGCGATAATAATCAATGAGGGCATTGATCATGGTGTTTTGACGGCCTGCAAGCGCACTTTTCAGTGAGTTGGCAGTGCTGTAGGGGGAACGGCTATCCATGGAGAGTGCGGCAGCACGCATGTCGGCCATCTCGTCGATGATGGCGTTGCATCGCTCGGGTTCGAACACGCTACCAGCTACAAGGCAATAGGTGTCGATGAATTGCTTGCGGAACGAGTCATTCTGAAGCATGTTCAGGAAGATGGTCACTAACTCAATCTCTTCGGTCAAACGGCCGCCTACGCTATAGTTGTAGTCGAATGTGTAGTTCTGTTTCCCCTCAAATGCGTAGAAGGGACTGGTGGTGGCCAATGTACCATCGAGGTCGAAGAGTACGAAGCGGAAGCGCCCGTTTTCGATGCGAGGACGGAATCCCTTGATGTTGTTTTGTGGCCAGTCGGTACCGCCGAGGTAGAACTCTACGGCCATGTAGTTGATGTATTCGTCGATGTCTACAAGGTTGCGTATTTCTTCGTAGATATTCTCGTCGGCTGCATACTCGGAGAGGGCATACCATTCAAGGAAAGCCTCGCGTGTTCCTTCCATTTGCACATATCCCGAGTCGGGGCTCATCTCGAACTGGTCCATCTCGTCGGTATCGATACCCCAGTTGGCATAAGCATAGTGTTTGTTGTTGGGCTCGCGCATATTGAGCATGCCCTTGTATTCTCCATTGATGAAGTGATGTACGGGATAAGAAGCTTGACCTTCTACGTCGAGTCCTGAACGGAGTACTATCTCTTGTAAAGCAAGGTCTTTGATGCGGCAGTTAGCATCGTTACCTCCATTACGTATCTGCAGAGTTTTGTGCTTCAAATAGGGTTTGTCAGGGAAGAAGGGGTGGTCCATGGAGTTGATCCCCTCGTATATCTTGCCTGCCTTGAGCTTGAAGGAGTGTACGGGGTTTATGTTCCAAGAACGGCTCCATCCGCCACACATGGCGAAGTCAACCTCTTGGTTTACCACCATACCTCCTTCGGGGGTGATGTATTCGAAGTTTACTGGGCGATCCCAGTCCATATTCCAGTTACATGGGGAACTTTCTCCATTTCCCGGACGGCCATTTGTTCCTCTCACATACACACCGAGTATGTCATCGTAGAGGTTGACGGGGTCGGTGACCACGGAGATGATGGGCAGGTGATAGTCTTTGTCCTTGTAGATATAGGAGCGTGTGACTACTTGGCTTGGTAGCATACCTTCTTGGAAGAAGCCGAAGCGGTAGGTGGTGGTGTTGCTCACGCTGAATTGTCCATTAGTGCTTGTCTCTCCATTGGTGAGGGTGGGAGTGGTGCCATCGGTGGTGTAGCGCAAGGTGGCTCCTTCGGGAATTTCAACGTTGAAGGTGAAGGGCGAAGTAAATAGGCAGGCATCCTCACTTACTATCGGAGTTGCGAGACGCTCATTGGCGAATGTGCTGGTGGTATTGCTTTCGCCTGGGGTGGGCTTGGCTGTGAAACTCCATTCCTCTCCTCCGTCAGTTGTGCGGGCATACGAGGTGCGAGTGATGGCTACAGGGTAGTCAAAACTTGTGATGAGATTGCCTTCGGTGTCGCTCAGGTAGACGCTACCTCCATCGTAGTCGAGCTTGAAGTCGATTTGTGAGGGCGAGTAGTGGTAGTTATAGTGGTCAAACCACAGTACGTGGTATCCCTTGGCTGGGATGATTCCTCTGTTTCTGCCAAGGTTGTATTTGGTGAGGTTCTCGGCGTCGTCGCTGATGTAGAGGTTGTTGAGGCTCACTGCCTTGTCGGTCGGGTTGTATAGTTCCATCCATCCTCCATAGTTGAATGAGGGGTCTACGAACATGTCGATGTTGCAGGTTTGCACCTCATTGATGACAATATTTTCGGCTGAGGGTATCGTGCCTGTGACAGATACTCGGCATGATGCTGATATGCCACTATCATCTGTTGCTCGGGCGTAAATGGTGGTGCTGCCATTTTGGTATGCTGTCACGGTGCCGTGTTCGTCTACATCTGCTACGTTGGGGTTGCTTGAGCTCCATGCAATCTTTTGATAGGTTGCGTTGGTAGGAGAAATGGTTGCAGTCAGCGTTGCGCTCTCTCCCTCGGTGAGTGGGAGTTCTGTTTGCGAAAGCATAATGGAGGTTACGGGGACATATTCTCCATAATATTCCAACTTGAAATTGTCGAACATGCACCAATTGCCTGCTGTAAAATTCTCATTGATGAGTCCGATGGTAAGTGTTCCGTTGGTAACCTCGGTGATTACACTGTTGTGATAAAGTCCTTGCGTGAAGCAGTAGGTTCCGGCAGACATGTCGTCAGGGAAAAACTTTGTATAGTCAGGTGTATAGTATCGGCCTCCAGTATTACTTGTCAGAAATTCAGAGTAAATGTTGGCGATAGGTTGAGTGCTTTGGTTGGCGTAGAGATAGGTGGTGACATCTGCGTTACCATTGATATATGCATTGTACGCTTGATCGTTGCCAGAAGTGCGGTAATAGGCTTGTGCAGAAAGACGATACTTTCCGTTGGGGACATTGAACGTTTGGTGGATGTTGAATGTTCCATTCCAGAACTCCATAGACCCGCCAGACACTTGCTGGCTACCAGCATTGGATATAACGTTCCAACCTCGATTGGTGTTGTTCTCAAATCGTGGGTTGGTGATGTAGGCTTCGGTTACATCAAGCCATGAACCATCTAAGGCAGTGATATTTACCTCGCATGAAGCCCTCACGTCACTACCATCGGCAGCTTCTGCGATGATGGTTGCCTTTCCGCCTTTTAAGGCTCTGATGGTACCATATTTATCGACAGAGGCTACTTCGGGGTTCGTGGAGTGCCACACAAGCTCTGCGTTTACGGCGTTCTGAGGATGTATGGTGGCATTGAGGGTGAAACTTTCACCTTCGACCATGTTGAGCGATGAATGTGACAACAATATCTCCTCAATCGTGATAATGTTAATGTGTCCAAGATGTTCGAGCTTGAAGTTGTCGAACATGCACCAGTTGGCTCCGTAGGTCTCTTCGCAGATTAGACCGAATGTGAGTTTGCCATCGGTAACCTCTATTTCCAAGGAATTGTTGTAAATCCCTTGCTCGAAGCAGTAGCTACCTGCTTCCATATTGTTGGGGATGTAGCGTCGACTGCCATTGATGGTTACTCTGTCCCATCCGCCTGGATTGTAATTGGAGGTCAAGCCCTCTGATGAACGTGCCGCTATGGGTTGGCGTGTCTCGTTGGCATAGAGATAGCCCATGTCATCGTTTGCAGGGTTGTAGAATGACTGTACGGAAAGACGATACGTTCCATTAGGGACTTCGATTGTTTGGTAGATATTGAATGTGCCATTCCAAAACTCCATGCTCTGGAAGTTGATAGCCTGCGAATGGGCATTGCTCTCTACCATCCATCCTGTAGAGGAGTTGTTATCAAATCGCGGGCTTTTTACAAACAGGTCCGTGATGTCTACCCAGTCGATGATGTCTAGTCCATCGCTTGGCCAGACTTTTACTAATCGTTCGGCCTCCTCGGCGGTGATGGCGATGGTGGTGCCGTGGCGTGGGGTAAAGATGCTAGTGTTGGCCGAGTTACATACTTTAGTGAATTTGTTCAGGTCGGTGCTGGTACAGTATTCATACATGCCACTTGTATAACAGTCGTACATTAGTACCCATTCGTCGGAATCGAATTTCTTGAATACTCCTGAACCTTCTACGGCAGCAGAGGTCTGCTGCAGGTACTGGTATTCGGGTGTCCATTCTCCGCGCAGTGTCTTGGCGGTAGCTTTCTGTATGCCATTGCCTTGGCCTTCGGTCTTGAAGAACATATGGTACTTGCCATCGTGCCATACGATGTCGGCATCGATAGTGTTCATGCCTCCGTGGTTGTAGAGCACTTGGGGCTCGGTGAGATCGGTGAACTCCTCGTTGCCATAGGAGTAGTAGGTGAAATAGTTCTTGCCGCTTTCGCCGATGGCATAGTATACCATATATTTCCCCTCTTCGGGGTCGTAGATGGTCTGCGGTGCCCACACTTGGGTGAGTGCGTCGCGGTCGAAGCGGTGGGGCCATCTTGTGGGGAAGTCGATGGCGGTGTGTGTCCAGTTGACCATGTCGGCCGAGCGGAGCAGCACCATGCCGTCATTGGAACTCCACCCTTGGCTTGAGCGCATGTCGGTCACCACCATGTAGAAGTAGCCGTCTTCGCCACGCAGGATGTGGGGGTCGCGCACGGCCTCTTTCAGTGCGATGTCGGCCGAGTTGATGATGGGGTCGCCATTGTTGAGCGGGGTGTAGTTGTATCCGTCGGTGCTGAGGGCAAAGCAGATTTGCTCTTGCCATGGGCTGTTGCCGTTGAAGTAGGCAAAGAGGTAGTAGGCGAGGGGGAGCTTCTTGGCTACCGTGATGAAGAATGTGTTTGTTGCCACGGAGTTGCGGAGCGATATGGTGGCGGTCAGCGCAACTTCCGTCTTGGTTTGCCCTTGACTCAGGAGCTCGCCCTCGTGGCTTAAGATGCTGGGGTGGCTTGACTGCCAACTGATGTAGCTACCCTTCTTGCCTCGGGTGGGGAGGTAGAGGTTGGTCGTGAGGTTCTCCAGGTGGCCATTGATGGTGAGGTTCATCATGTCGCCATCCACGATGTCGGTGTCGCTCATGTCGTTGGCGGGGACGTACACCACGAACTCCTTCTGCAGGCTGATGTTTCCTTTGCTGAAGGTGGCGGTGAGGGTCACTTGTGCCGTGCCGCTTCCATAGGCGGGGCGGGTGACGCGGCCAGTGGGGCTGATGACGCTCTCGTCCGAAGACTTCCACGTCACGGTTATCCCGTTCTCATTGGGGGTGGGGAGGACAATGTCGTCGTAGAATCTGTCACCTCCGAGTGTGGTCTCGTCCATCAACTCGGTCACTTGCCATTCTACGAGGTTGACATTTAGTTGGTCGAGGTTCTGGGTGAACTCTGCGGTGTTGAGATCGCTGGCGCTGTCATAGATGCGGAAGTCGTAGTACATGGCATCCTTCAGGTAGCTGTCGGTAGCATAACATGGACGCCCCAGGAAGTTGTATGGTGTGGCTCCCAACTCGCTGGGTGTCATGAGTGTGCCTCCTTGGGCGACAAGCTCTTGGTCGAGATACAATTTCGCAGATGAGCCATCTTGAACATAGGTCAGTGTGTGCCATTGTCCTTTCGGAAATTGCCTGCCTGCTTCTATGGCCTGCTCGTCCTCCCAGCGGCGTGGGCTGATGGCGTATCTCATGCCGTTAGCGCCGAGGAATATGCATCCGTTGGCGTGGGCTGCGATGTCGGTTGAGTTTGCAAATGTGTAAATGAAGTTGCCTGCGCCGCCCAATGTTGTCGTGTTGGGCACATACACGTAGGTGGAGATGACATACTCCTCGAGAGAGGCAATCACTTCGCCCACCGATGCTCCCATATCGAAATATCCGTTATCGGATCCCAGGGAAAGTGCGGGCAGATTCCCTATGGTGACTAGCGTGGCTCCGTTGTGGAGGACTCCGGAGTGGTTCCCTACCGTACTTTCGCAGGATTCGAATGTGAAATGAACTTTAAGTTCGGCGTGAGCGAGCAGCCATGTGCACAAAACTAAAATGGTCGATGTGAAGCGTTTCATTGCTGTATGTGTGTTAATTGTCCTTAGGCATTAGGTGTACTATTGTACAAAGATACATCAACTTTTGGATTTTTGTATGTCGTTTTTCTCTTTTTCTCACGATTGCGGGCTAATTTGTGTAAAATAGTTCAATAAGTTTGCCTAACTAAGCAAATGATGTTAAATTTGCACATACGTTTGGAATATATGGAATATTGTGCATTTATGATACTGATGAGTTCTATTCCCGCGGTATGGGGTACGATCGGGAGTCTCTTGTTGTTATCGCTGGTGTTGGGCGTGCTTTTTGTTCTGAAGTTGCGCGAGGTGGCTACGCTCAAGAAACAGTGTGAAGAGCTGCAAGATACGATGCGTATGATGCGCTATGAAGAGGCAAACCTCTCCCGTATGTTGCATACCGCAAGTAAGCCTCTTGAACGGCCCATCGTGTCTGCTGTCGTGGCTGAAGAAGGTGGACTGGTCGAGAATCTGGAGCTGAAAGAGATGGAGGGAATATCGTCCGTGGAGCTCGAGAGATTTGCAGAAACTGAAGAGGAAATCACCATTGAGGAAACGGTTGCTTCCGGAGATGAAGTGGAGCCCAATATGGTTGCTGAGGAGACTGAGGTGGTAGCATCTCTCGAGGAAATGTCTGTTGCCGGAGTTGCAGCTGATGAGACAATGCAAGAGGCTCAGATCGAGGAACGGATTGGAGAAGCCTTGGAGACATCGGACGAGAAACAGACGGGAGAGCTGTCCGAAGAGGCTTACGCAAGACACGAGGAGGAGGCTTCCGCTCCTCAACTCCGCAAGCAGGCCATCAACGAACGTCGTCCTGCGATTCCTGTCGATTTGTTTTCCGCGTGGTTTGCCGAGAACGAGGACGCTTCTCCTGAGGCTTCGGTGGTAGTAGAAACTGAACGGGCGGGAGATACGGAGATGCCTGATACCTCGGGATTCGGGGCGCTTGTCATCGAATCTCAGGAGGCCACTCCCAGGAGTGTTGTCGGGACGGTCGACGGTACCATTGCCGAAGTATCCGTTGAGGCCGAAGTTGTAGACCCGCAAGAGGAGGAGATGGCCGAGTTGCCCGATGCGGGTGTCTCTGCGGAGCTCAGCAAGGAGGATGAGCGTTTCTGCCGTAAGCTTGAGCGCATCGTGACCACGCGCCTGCGCAATCCCAATTTAAATATCGATATCATTGCCGCCCAGTTCGGCATAGGTCGCACCAACTTCTACCGCAAGGTGCGTGAGCTCACGGGCTTCTCGCCCAACGACTACCTCAAGAAGTGCCGTATGGAGCGTGCTGCAGAACTGCTTGATGGAACCGAAGAACCTATCAATGAGGTCTGTGCTCAGGTAGGTATCCCCGATGCGCAGTACTTCAGCCGTGTTTTCAAGGCACACTATGGTGTGTCGCCTTCAGTTTACAGAGAGAAGAACAATCAATAACATAATAGAACATCTATTGTCTATGAAGAAGAACAGAACTTTACTTTCTTTGGTGGCGGCTTTGTGTGCGTCAGCTACCGGTATGACGGCCCTGCAGAGTTGTCAAGGCCAGTCAGTAGAGCCCTTCGTGGCTCTCTCACCCGCTCCTCAGGAGATTACCTGGAGCGAGCAGGTAGTGAAAACCCCTCAGAGCATCGTGCTCGTAGGAGCCGATGAGGCCGATGCCGATGCGGTAGCCCTCCTTCGCAACACCTTCTCCGAGGGTGCAGGCACGACCATCATCATCGGTGAGCGTGGCGACGAGGCCGTGAGCGCCTATGCCGAGCTCATTCCCGACAAGGTAGAGGGTTACTACATCCACACCGCTGCCGACAAGGTGGTGATTGCTGGTGCCGATGAGGCGGGTACCTACTATGGCGTGCAGACCTTCCTGCAGATGGTTTCGCAGCCCAAGATGAAGCTGGCCGAGGTGAAGGACTGGCCCGACGTGCTCGAGCGCGGTGTCGTAGAGGGCTTCTATGGCAACCCCTGGAGCCACACCGACCGCCTGCGCCAGTTTGACTTCTATGGCAAGAACAAGCTCAACGTCTATATCTATGGCCCCAAGGACGACCCCTACCACCGCAACCAGTGGCGCGAGGCCTATCCAGAGGCCGAGGCCGCACGCATCAGCGAGCTGGCCAAGGCTGCTGCGCAGAACAAGGTCGACTTCGTGTGGGCTATGCACCCCGGTGGCGACATCCAGTGGACCGAGGCCGACCTCAACAGCTCTGTGCAGAAGCTCGAGTGGATGTATGCCCTCGGCGTACGCGCCTTCGCCATCTTCTTCGACGACATCTTCGGTGCCGAGCAGTCTAAGGGTGATAAGCAGGCCGAGTATATGAATGCGCTCAACCGCGAGTTCGTGCAGAAGCACCCCGACGTGTCGCCCCTCATTCTCTGCCCCACACAGTACAACAAGAGCTGGTCGGGCGGTTCGTACCTCTCAGACCTCGGTACCACGATGGATAAGGACGTTCGCATCATGTGGACGGGTGCTACCGTGGTAGACATGATCGACAAGACCGATATGGATTGGATCAATGCACAGATCCAGCGCAATGCCTACATCTGGCTCAACTACCCCGTGAATGACTTCTGCATCGACCACATGCTCATGGGCCCTACCTATGGCAACGACCTCGACATCGCCGAGCAGCTCAGCGGCTTCGTGTCAAACCCCATGGAGTATGCCGAGGCCTCCAAGGTATCGCTCTATAGCATCGCCGACTACTGCTGGAACATGGAGGCCTACGACTCCAACACCTCTTGGGAGCAGGCCCTGCAGGTGCTCATGCCTGAGCACGTGGAGGCGTTCCGTACCTTCTGCCAGCACAACGTAGACCTCGGCCCCACCGGTCACGGCCTCCGTCGTCAAGGTGAGTCTGCCGAGTTCAAGGCTGCTGCCGAGGCCTTCAACGCATCGCTTGCCGAAGGCTACAACGCCAAGGCCGTGAAGGCGATGACCACACAGTTCACCGCCATGGTCAAGGCTGCCGACGAGCTGCTCACCTCTACCGAGGAGCCCGAGATGATTGCCGAGATCGCTCCCTGGGTGCAGGTGATGAAGATTATGGGTCAGCGCGGTGAGAAGGTGATGAGCCTCTACACACTCCTCAACAAGGGAGATGAGAAGGGCTTCATCGCTGCCTACGAGCAGTTGGCACAGCTCGAGCAAGACCAGAAGGCTATCCTCTCGCGCAACTTCGAAGGCTCCATCAAGAAGCCCAACCCCACGGTTGCCAATGAGGTGGTAGGTCCCTTCATCAAGACCAGCACCAAGAGCCTCATCCGCGACTACAAGAAGGCCCACACTTACCGCACCGATATCTTCCCCGCCGAGCTCATCGAGGAGGGTCGCTATTATATAAAGGTGAATGGCCGCTGGCTCACCGATGCTAACGCCAACCCCGACCGTACAGGCGACTACCCCGTGTTCAAGGCCGACGAGGATAGCATCAACCCCCAACGTCAGGAGTGGAACATCAGCATCGACCCTGTCACCGAGCGTTACAAGATCACCAATGCCCAGGATGGCCGCTACGTCAACGAGCACGGTAACTTCTGGCGCGACAAGAACAACAATCCTTACGATGCCGCATGGCACTCATTCAACATCTACCGCTTGAACGGCAAGTATGCCATCCAGACAGCTGGCAATGCCGGTGGTCGCGTGTGGACAGCCGATGAGGAGCGCATCAGCCAGACTGGCGAGAAGAATGTTCGCTACGAGCACTTCATCTTCGAGATCATCCCCGTAGGTGGTAATGCTCCCGAGTCTCCCGTCGTGGAGCCCAGTGCCAAGGTCTACATCATCGATGCCGAGGGCCGCTACCTCACCAATACCAACGTGAATGGCGTGGGCGGAAGACCCGAGTTCATGGACAAGAAGGCCGATGACAGCCAGTTGTGGCAGTTCAACCTCGTGGACGAGACGGGTCGTTTCAACCTCGTCAGTGCAGCCGACAATCGTTATGTCAATGAGTTGGGCTATTTCGGTACCAATGCCTACAATGCTGCGTGGAACACCTACGTGTTGCAGGAGAAGGGTGGCGTGTTCTCCATCCAGAATGCAGGCAATGCAGGCCGCAGCTATTGGGTGATTGACGGTAAGCATCCCTCTACCGCCAACATTCCCTTGGCAGAGTCGTTCCTGTTCTCTATCGTGATGAAATAAACCGAGACTGACACATACACGAAAGCAGGGCCCCCACAATGTGGAGGCCCTTACTTTATGGGATTGCCTCAGAGAGGTGAGGCAATAATCAATAGATACCCTGTGCGAGCATGGCGTTGGCCACCTTCATGAAGCCTGAAATGTTGGCTCCCTTCACGTAGTTGATGTAGCCGTCGGGCTGGCGACCATACTTCACGCACTGCTCGTGGATAGAGTACATGATGTACTGCAACTTCTTGTCCACCTCGGCAGCACTCCATGAGATGTGGCAAGCGTTCTGGCTCATCTCGAGTCCGCTGGTAGCCACACCACCTGCATTGACTGCCTTACCGGGAGCATAGAGCATCTTGTGCTCGAGGAAGAGCTCGATAGCCTCGGGGGTGCAACCCATGTTGGAAATCTCGCCCACGCAGATGACGCCATTGTCGATGATGTGCTGTGCATCCTCGCCATTGAGCTCGTTCTGTGTGGCGCAGGTGAGGCAGATGTCCACCTTCTGTTCCCAAGGACGGCGACCGGGATAGAAGGTTGCCTCGGGGTACTTAGTTGCGTAGGGCTCCACGATATCGTCGCCCGAGTCGCGCAACTCAAGCATGTACTCAATCTTCTCGCCGCTGATGCCTGTGGGGTCGTATACGTATCCGTCGGGGCCGCTGATGGTTACCACCTTGGCACCCAGCTCGGTAGCCTTGAGGGCTGCGCCCCATGCCACGTTACCGAATCCGCTGATGGCAACGGTCTTGCCGCTGATGTCGATGCCGCGTGTGGCAAGCATCTGCGTCACGAAGTAGAGACCGCCGAAGCCGGTAGCCTCAGGACGGATGAGCGAGCCGCCGAAGTCGAGACCCTTGCCGGTCAGCACGCCTGTACACTCGCGAGTGAGCTTCTTGTACATACCCATGAGGTAGCCCACTTCGCGACCGCCTACGCCGATGTCGCCTGCTGGCACGTCGGTGTCGGGGCCCAGGTTGTGCCACAGCTCGGTCATGTAGGCCTGGCAGAAGCGCATGATCTCGTTTTGGCTCTTGCCTCGGGGTGAGAAGTCCGATCCACCCTTACCGCCACCCATGGGGAGCGAGGTGAGGGCGTTCTTGAAGGTCTGCTCGAAGCCGAGGAACTTCAGGATGCTCAGGTTTACCGATGCGTGGAAACGGAGACCGCCCTTGTACGGGCCGATGGCATTGTTATATTGTACGCGATAGCCGAGGTTGGTCTGTACCTCGCCCTTGTCATCCACCCACGTCACGCGGAAGGTGATGATGCGGTCGGGCTCTACCATGCGCTCGATAATCTTGGCTTTTTCAAACTCGGGGTGCTGGTAATACACCTCTTCTACAGAGTGTAGAACTTCGGTCACTGCCTGGATATACTCAGGCTCATTCGGGTGCTTGCGTTCAAGATCTTGAATGATTTCATTAATCTTCATAACACTGCATTTTT
>JAZRFA010000101.1:0-2026 GCA_045661085.1 Bacteroidaceae bacterium | reverse complement strand
GGTAAATAAAAGAACGATGAAAAAGATAATTGTAGCAATGGCTTTAATGTTCGGTTTCCAGATGAGCCAGGCGCAGACGGTGGACGAATTCATCAGAGAGTTTCGCAGCGAAGAGGATGCCGTGTGTGTAAAAGTTCCTTGGCTACCGATGAGATTGGTTGGGCTATTTGCCGATGACGAGGCTGGCAGAGTGATCCGTCATATCAGTTCGATACGGGTATTGGATCTCTCCGATTGCTCACAGCAGGTGCAAGAGCGCTTTGCTACGGAACTGCAGAAACTGAAGATGAAGGGCTACGAGCCTTTACTCACGGTAAAGGATGATGATAGTCATATCAAGATGTGGGGGAAGATGAACGATGAACGCATCAGCGAGTTGGTGATTGGCGTGTCTGGCGATGGAGATGCTACCCTATGCTGTATCAAAGGGGATTTGACTATGGATGACCTTAATGTTTCCATGTCTAAGAACAACATAACATTGGTATCAGGCGAATAAATCTGTCGGGAACCTATGATGCCTTCCTCCCTATTCAAGCAACTGTTATTGCCACTCTACCCACGGCTCCAGCGCGTGGCTTTGCGCTTGCTCGGCAATACCGAGGATGCCGAAGACATGGTGCAGGAAGTGTATATGAAGCTATGGAGCAAGCGCGATGCGTTGCCCGACGTGCAAGACGTAGAGGCCTATTGTGTGACGCTGACGAAGAATATGTGCATAGATCGCCTGCGTATCGCTGAGGCGGAAAAGGAAGATATGGACGAGGTGCCAATAATGCTTGCTGAAACCGATGATGTGGAGGCACAGGTGGAGAGGCGCGATGCAGTGGAGCAGGTGAAGCAGATAATCGGGACATTGCCCGAGCATCAGCAACAGGTAATCACCCTACGCGATATGGAGGATTGCAGTTTCGAGGAGATAGTGGAGCAGACGGGATTGACGGCCGTAAATATAAGGATGCTGCTGAGCCGTGCTCGAAAAACTATACGAGAGAGATTAAAGAAACTATAACCCTATATAAAAGGTATACGATATGGATGCCAAGAGACTGGAACAACAGATAGAGCGCTACTTCGATGCTGCACTGAGCGTTGACGAAGAGCGTGAGTTGGTGCGACTGCTGATGGTGACCGAGGTGCCCGAGCATCTGGAACGTGACAAGCAGGTGATACTTACCTTGCAGGGTGCAGTGCAACAGCCCGACCACACGGAAGCCATGGAGCGCCTGTCGCATCAGATTGATGACTGGGCTGCCGAGGAGAGTCGCGCCAAGCGGCGTGCACTCACCGTACGTCTGTGGAGAGCGGCAAGCATTGCGGCTTGTGCGATATTCATTGTCGGAATAGGTCTGCAGTTGGGCCGACTGGGCAGTCCGCGCGACACCTTCGACACACCCGAAGAGGCCTATGCTGCCACACGCGAGGCTTTGCTAACCTTCTCTGCGGCTTTAAACAAGGGAACAGACTATGTGGCGATGGCCGTGGAAACCAGCGAGCAGATAGAGCAGACAGTGACCCATCAACTCGAAAAACTGACAACATACAATAATGACAATTAAAAAACAACGAACGATATGAAACGATTCATTTTATTGGTGCTCATTGCCATCACTGCATTTGCCGCCCATGCGCAGCACGACTATTTCGACAAATACGCAGATATGGAAGGTGTGACCTCAGTGTATGTATCGAAGGCTATGTTCAAGTTCATACAAGGATTGCCCATTGAGAGCGACGATGTGGACATGAGCGGAATCATCAAGAAACTCGACGGATTGTATATCCTCACTACAGAAGAGCCTCAAATAATGGAGGCACTACGCAAGGAGACAGCCTTCATCAACAAGAAGGAGGGCTACGAGGAGCTGATGCGCGTCAAGGAAGACGGGCAGAAGGTGACAATCTATATGAAAGAGCTGAAGGATGACCGCTCCGAATATGTGCTGGTAGTGGATAGCACCGACGATGAGTTCGTGGTGATGGTATTCTCCGGCACTTTACAACCTGAAGATGTACAGGGAATCGT
>JAZRFA010000100.1:0-28953 GCA_045661085.1 Bacteroidaceae bacterium | reverse complement strand
AATTAAAAATTAAAAGTTGCACGACGAAAGACTTGATTAAAGAAGAAGGCAGCACGCACTCGGTTTGAATACAAACCGCCCTAAGTTTCAATTTTCAACTTTTAATTTTCAATTGGGCTCAAGCCCATCTCTCGGGCCTTCTTCATCATATACTCGTAGGCGGCATCGTGCTCGTTGGGGATGATGCCATCGAGGATGGCATCCTTGATGCTCATCTTGATGGCACCCACCTCGGCACAAGGCGCGAGGCCGAAGGTACGCATGATCTCGTCGCCATCGACAGGGGGCTGGAAGTTGCGTATGCGGTCGCGCTCCTCGAGATCCTTGAGCTTCACGCGCACGAGGCGGAAGTTGTCGAGGAAGCGTTGCTTGCGCATCTCGTTCTTCGAGGTGATGTCGGCCTCGCAGAGCATCATCAGGTCGTCGATGTCGTCACCAGCCTCGAAGAGAAGGCGGCGCACGGCGCTATCGGTGACCTCCTCGTCGGCAATCACGATGGGGCGCATATGCAAGCCCACGAGTTTCTGCACATACTTCATCTTCTCGTTCATCGGGAGCTTCATGTTGCGGAAGATGGTGGGTATCATCTTTTCGCCTATGAAGTTGTGGTTGTGGAAGGTCCACCCGAGGCGAGGATCCCAGCGCTTGGTGCGGGGCTTGCCTATGTCGTGAAGCAGAGCTGCCCAACGGAGCCACAGGTTGTCGGTCTGACGGGCTATATTGTCCAACACCTCGAGGGTGTGGTAGAAGTTGTCCTTATGCTTGCGTCCGTTCATAGCCTCGACTCCCTGCAGGGCTGCCAATTCTGGGAAGATGAGGGGGAGCAGGCCACAGCGGTCAAGTTCCACGAAGCCCTTCGAGGGGATAGGGGAAGCAACGATCTTATTGAGCTCATCGATGATGCGCTCCTTGGAGATGATCTTGATGCGCTCGGCATTGCGGGTGAGCGACTCGAAGGTCTCCTCCTCGATGTAGAAGTTGAGTTGTGTGGCAAAGCGTATGCAGCGCATCATGCGCAGGGGGTCGTCACTGAAGGTCACGTCGGGGTCGAGGGGCGTGCAGATGAGGCGGTCCTCCATGTCGAGCAATCCATCGAAGGGGTCGGTGAGCTCACCGAAGCGGTCGGCATTGAGGCACACGGCCAAGGCGTTGATGGTGAAATCGCGGCGGTTTTGGTCGTCCTCGAGGGTACCATCCTCTACGATAGGTTTGCGCGAGTCGTGCGTGTAGGACTCCTTACGGGCCCCTACGAACTCGACCTCCATATCGCGCCACTTGAGCTGCGCCGTGCCGAAGTTGCGGAAGATGCTCACGTGTGCTCCGCGCCCCAGCTTCTTGCGCAGGGCCTCGGCAATCTTGATGCCACTGCCCACGACCACCACATCGATATCCTTCGATGGGCGTTCCAGGTAGAGGTCGCGCACGTAGCCGCCGACGACGTAGCATTCGAGTCCCAGCTCGTCGGCCGTGTCACCGATGAGGTGAAACAGCTTCGTGTCAAACATCTTCTTCAGTTCTTCGGGAGATATATGTCGCATATGCTTGTTTAGTGTTTAGTGTTTAGTGTGTAGGGTTTAGGGTTTAGTGTTTAGAGTTTAGAGTTTAGGGTTGAGTGTTTAGAGTCGAGTGTGTAGTGTGTAGTGTTTTCGTTAACCTATAACCTTTAACCCATAACCTTTAACCCATAACCTATAACCTAACAGCCAAAAGCCACTGCGAAGTTACTCAAAAAAAATCGTTTTTACCCTCTCCTACCCTCGCCTTTTCACTTTTTACCGTCATAATTATAATATGTGAAAGAATAGCATTACTTTTACATCAGAAAAAACGAAGTTTATGAAAACACGAAACCTACTCCTCGCCCTCGCGGCAGGCCTCGCACTCACCAACTGTGCCGAAGATGTAGAGAAGCTGGCTCAGCCCTATCTCACCCGTGCCCAGCAGTCCTACGAGAATCATCAATATGCCCTTGCCAAGTTGCAACTCGACAGTATCAAGCAACTATACCCCAAAGCCTTCGAGGCTCGTAAACAAGCGGGCGCACTACTCATCGAAGTGGAACTTACCGAAGCACGCACAGGGAAGCACTATACCGACAGCCTGCTCGCCGAGACACAAGTCAAGGCGGAGACTCTTGCCACGGCCCTCTACCTCGACAAGGATGCCAAGTATCAGGACTATGGCACCTACTATGCAGCCCAGCACCGTGCCGAGAAGAACATAGGCAAGAGCTACCTGCGCCCACAGGCAAGCGAGAAGGATGGGGCCTTCACCATCACGGCCTTCTATCGAGGTAAGCCCATCGGGGCACACACCCTGCGCTTCACGGCCTCGGATGATAGCTATGTAGACCTGCAACCTACTGCCGAGCCTTATGTGATGAGCGATGCCACAGGGCGCACCGAACGCACCGACTTTACCACCACACCCAATTTGGGGCAATTCGTAGCTCAGCACGCCACTATCAAAGTCACTCTCATAGGCAAGGATGGCAAGGCACAGATCCCCTTCACCAAGAACGATGCCAAGGCACTCACCCAAGTGGCCGACCTCGCCACGGCACTACAAGCCACCACGACCCTACAGGCACAGCAACAAGAGTTTGACCGCCGCATCAATTTCTACGAGCAGCGCCAAGCCCAATAACGGCAAACTCAACCTATACATCTCATACTCACAAAAGAAGCAGGAGCCCCGCTTGGGACTCCTGTTCTTCGTTTATGTGAGTTAAATATTAGCGATGCCTATTTACGGCCATGACTAATTGCTTGCTCGGCATAGTCCATGTAACTTGGCTCTGCGCTCGCTACGCTGCTTAGTTATTCTCGGGACGGAGCTTGCGAACAACGCCACCTGTCTGCCACATTTCGCTCTCGCGGAGGGCACGGAGCTCCTCTTCGAGCTTCTCACGATAGTCGGGCTTAGAGTTGCTATCGATAGAGATCTGAGCCTCGTTACCGGTCTTCACGCTCTCGTAGAGCTGCTCCATAACGGGCTTGATAGCATCGTGGAAGGGGCCCATCCAGTCAAGTGCACCGCGCTGAGCTGTAGTAGAGCAGTTAGCATACATCCAGTCCATACCATTCTTAGCGAAGAGAGGCATGAGTGACTGTGTGAGCTCCTCAACGGTCTCGTTGAATGCTTCAGAAGGTGTGTGACCATTCTCGCGGAGCACCTCGTACTGAGCGAGCAACAAGCCCTGGATAGCACCCATGAGTGAACCACGCTCACCAGTGAGGTCAGAGTATACCTCGCGCTTGAAGGTGGCCTCGAACAGGTAGCCTGAACCAACACCGATACCGAGAGCGATACAACGCTCGAAAGCACGACCTGTAGCATCTTGGAAGATTGCGTATGAAGAGTTCAAACCACGACCCTCGAGGAACATAGTACGGAGTGATGTACCTGAACCCTTGGGAGCGATGAGGATAACGTCTACATCAGCGGGAGGGATGATGCCTGTGCGCTCCTTATATGTAACGGCGAAACCATGTGAGAAATAGAGTGCCTTACCGGGTGTGAGGTACTTCTGGATGGTGGGCCAGCAAGCAATCTGAGCTGCGTCAGAAAGCAACACCTGGATGATGGTAGCGCGCTCGCAAGCCTCCTCGATGCTGAAGAGAGTCTCACCGGGTACCCAACCATCGGCAACAGCCTTATCATAGGTCTTACCAGCACGCTGGCCAACGATTACGTTGAAGCCATTGTCGCGGAGGTTGAGTGATTGGCCAGGGCCCTGCACACCATATCCAATAACTGCGATGGTCTCGTTCTTCAATACCTCGCGTGCTTTCTCCAAAGGAAATTCGTCTCTAGTAACGACGGTTTCTTCTACACCGCCAAAGTTCATTTTTGCCATAATCTTTTTGATTTATGATTTATAATGTTTGTCTTATTTGTTATTTATCTTCTCTAGATACTCGTTCACATGTTCTGCGGTGTCGCGTGTCACGGCAATACGTCCCGAACTCACATACTGCAACACACATCCGAAGGCATCGAGCTCATCGTGCAATGCATGTATCTCATCGGTCACACCCGACTTCTCCACCACGGCATATACGGCATTGGCCTCCATGATGCGGGCACCATAACGACGTATGGTCTTTGAGATGAGCGGATTCTCAAGCAGGACGGGGGTAGACACCTTGAACAATGCTACCTCTTGCATGAATATCTCAGCGTCAACATAGTAGTGGGCCTGCAACACGTCCACCTTCTTCTCAATCTGCTTGGTCACCTTGATGATGGTATCCTCATCGCTCCACGCCGTGATGGTGTAGCGGTGCACGCCTTTGATGGACGATGCCGAGGCATTGATACTCTCAATATTGATTTGTCGGCGGGTGAAGACAGCAGTAATCTGATTGAGCAGACCTGCAATGTTCTCCGAGTGCACAATAAGTGTGTATAGTTTCTTCTCCATATCTTTCCGATTTAGCAATCCGTTGCATTCATCATCATCACGTTCACGGCTCCGCCCGGAGGTGTCATGGGCATCACATTCTCACCTTGCATGATGGCAACCTCGAGGAGGTAGGGACCGTCGGTGGTGAGCATGGTATTGATGGCATCAGCGAGGTCTGCACGCTCGACTACCGTCTGTGAAGGTATGCGATAGGCCTCGGCAATCTTCATATAGTCGGGGTTCACCATGGGGGTAAACGAATAGCGCTTGCCAAAGAAGAGCTCTTGCCACTGGCGCACATTGCCCAAGTAGTTGTTGTTGAGCAGTATCATCTTCACCGGTGCACCGGTCTCCATGATGGTACCAAACTCCTGTATGCTCATCTGTATGCCGCCATCGCCCATAAAGAGGCATACGGTACGGTCGGGAGCGCCGAAGGTTGCACCAATAGCTGCGGGAATACCGAAGCCCATCGTGCCAAGTCCGCCCGAGGTGATGATGCTGCGCTTCTGTGTATATTGGAAGTAACGGGCCGACATCATCTGATTCTGACCCACATCGGTAACCAGAATGGCCTTATTGCCTGAAGCTTCGCTCACGGCACGAGCGACCTCACCCATACGCAGCGGTCCCTCTTCGGGGTGTATGGCTTGATTGATCACTTCGTTCCACTCCTTTTCTTCATAGGGAGCAAAGCTATCAATCCACTCCGTATGCTTAGCCTCATCGATAGCGGCGGTGAGCTTTGCCAAGGTTTCCTTGCAATTGCCCAACACGGCCACATCGGCGTGTACGTTCTTATTTATCTCAGCAGGGTCGATATCGAGATGTATCACCTTGGCCTGCTTGGCGTAGGCATCGAGGCGACCCGTTACACGGTCGTCGAAACGCATACCTACAGCTATGAGCAGGTCGCACTCGTTGGTCTTCGTGTTGGGGCCTAAATTTCCATGCATACCCAACATGCCCTTACGAAGACGATGTCCGTGAGGCAAGGTGGAAAGTCCGAGCAAGGTACATCCTACGGGAATATCGGCCTTCTCCACAAAGGCACGCAGTTCCTCTGTTGCATCGCCAAGCTCCACACCTTGACCCGAAAGCAACAATGGACGCTCAGAAGCGTTGATGAGGGATACGGCCTCAGCAATGCTCTTCGGGTCGGTCTCGGGTACGGCAATATAACCACGATCCACGCTGATGGCTGCGGGTACAAAGTCCACCATACCCACCTGTGCGTTTTTTGCAAAGTCGAGCACCACGGGGCCGGGACGTCCGCTACCTGCGATGTGGAATGCACGCGCTACCGCCCAAGCGATATCCTCAGGACGACGTATCTGGTAGCTCCATTTAGTGATAGGCTGAGTCACGCCCACGAGGTCGACCTCCTGGAAGGCATCGGTACCGAGGAACCCTGCAGCCACCTGTCCGGCGATAACGACGATAGGTGTACTGTCAAGCATCGCATCGGCCACACCCGTTATGGTATTAGTGGCACCCGGTCCGCTAGTGACGATGCATACGCCCACCTTACCCGACGAGCGTGCATAGCCCTGCGCGGCATGCGCAGCACCCTGCTCGTGACGCACAAGTACCTGCTTGAAATCGTTCTGATGGTCGAACATAGCATCAAACACGGGCATAATACTGCCACCGGGGTAACCGAATACGGTATCAACCCCCTCGTGTATGAGTGCTTGCATAAGAGCTTCTGAACCTGTTATCATAATCTATTACCAAAAAACCTTCCTCCACGAGTGAGAAAGGTGTTTTTCATTGTTATAAACTAATACCTACGACTCTCACTTCTGTCCTTATGCGCAGGATAGAATGTCAATGATGACCACGTGAAGAATCATATTTTCTTTCATTTCTCTCTATTTGGTCGCAAATGTAAATATAAAATCCCGTATTCACTAATAAATTATCATCTTTTTTCGACGAATTTTATAATTTTGTTCATTGCAATATCTTGAATGCGCGCACACATACCTATTTAATGCAATGCCCGACTCTACGGCCACCACACAGAAGTGTCTCTCCCCCGTTTTGGCCATTTTGCCATCATCTTAGTCAGATTCAGGAATCTCCCAGGCGTAGTAATCCGACTTTACCGTATGCCCCACTCTACCCTCGCCCAATGTCTCCTGCGAACAGATGCGATAACGAAGAGTGCTACCAGGAGCCACGCCCATGAGCTCAGCCCGATGCACGGTATCATCGTAGTATAAGGGGTAGGCCGAGACGCGCTTCTGACACGTGTCATCCCCCACGACATATTCCACCCAGCTCTGTGCCGATACCTCTGTAACCCAAGATATCACCAAGCCTCCGTCGGCAGCACACTGAACGAATGGCTCCGAAGCTAGTATTTCCTCAGGGGGTACCGCCTTGCGCAAGGTCACCACGAGCGGGCGATGGTCCGAGGCAAGCGGTTCGTCCGACACCCGAGAATCAACTACTGCGATGTACGCTCCCGTCGGTTTCCAGGAGACGACATAGTCGATTGTCCTATCGGGATGATAGGCGGGGAAAGTCTGCTCTGACTCGTCATTCAACACCTCGTAATCCTTTTTCAGCTTTGTCATAAACTCCGAGTCGGGCATATCATTGAAATCGCCAGCCACGAAAAAAGGCTTATGGCTATCCGCTGCATACTCACGAATTATTTCGAGTGATTTCATACGATCTTGAGGTGTGAGTGACAGATGCGTGCTACAAAAGATATAATCCTCAAATTCTGCCATCAGCAATGCTCGCTTCTCCTCACTCCCTGGCAGCCTCACTCGCTTGACACTCGTCGGGCGCTCTTTGGACAGTACTCCGATACCATACCTGCCAATCACCGTGTGCAGCGCTGGGGCAAAGCTGGCATACATTCCCGTGCGTGCAGCCAATTCACCCAGTTGGTAGCTATAGCAACGCGGTGTCATACTATCCACCTCCTGTATGGCCACCACATCGGGTGCGGCATCAAGGATTATATTCGCAATGCGCTGAATATCGCGCTTGCCGTCAATACCCTTGGCATTGTGTACATTATACGTCATCAAACGCAAGTAGTCTTGCGAACACACACACAGGGACAAGCCCCAAAGAATACATAAAAAAAGGGATCGCTTCATTGGTGCAAAGTTATGAAAAAACTCGATACCTGCAGCCCGTAGACAGAAAAAAAAGAATCTGCAGACGTCTGCAGATTCTCCCTTATCAAAAAGTCTTGTACGATGTCTACCTACTTCTCGGCAAAATCTCTGATGCGCTGCTCGTCTTCGAGCTTGCATATGAGCAGATGGTTGTCATTCTCCGCCACGATGCATCCTTCGAGCCCGATGACTACCACCTTCTTCTCCTGCATGGTGTGCACCACGCAATTGCGGCTCTCATAGAGTGTGATGTCGGGGCCTATCGCCACATTGCCTGCGAGGTCCTTATCCATCTGCACATGCAATGATCCCCATGTACCGAGGTCGCTCCACCCGAAGTCGGCAGGGAACACATAGATCTCATCCGAGTGCTCCAGGATGGCATAGTCCACCGAGATGTTGGGACATTCGGGGAAGTGTGCGTCAATCTCCTTCTGCTCGTTCTCCGTATAGAAGTGAGGCATCAACTTAGTGAATATCTCGGCGATCTCGGGCTGGTAGATACGGAAGGCGTTGACGATGGTGTTCACATTCCAGATGAAGATGCCCGCATTCCAGAAGTAGTTGTTTTGTCGGATATACTTCTCGGCGGTGGTTACATCGGGTTTCTCCTTGAACGAGTCCACACGGAATATCTCCTTATTCGATGTAGAGGGACTGCTGAGGTCGGCCTCGATGTACCCATAGCCCGTCTCGGGGCGTGTAGGCTTCATGCCGAGGGTGAGTATGGCATCAGAGTGCTGTGTATAGTCCAGCGCCGAGGTGACAACCCGTTGAAACTCCTTCACATTCATCACCACATGGTCGCTCGGTGTCACCACCACATTGGCCTTGGGGTTGCGTGCCTTGATCTTCCAGCACACATAGGCTATGCAAGGCGCCGTATTGCGTCGACAGGGTTCCTTGAGGATGTTCTCCTCGGGCACCTCGGGCAGCTGCTCGTGCACCGTCTCGGCATACTTCTCCGAGGTCACCACCCAAATATTCTCTTTTGGGCACACCCCTTCGAATCGGTCTACAGTAAGCTGTATCAACGTACGTCCACAGCCCATCACATCGATAAACTGCTTGGGACGTTCCTGCGTACTCATCGGCCAGAAGCGGCTGCCTATGCCGCCCGCCATGATCACCAAATGGTTGTTACTTGATGCCATAATGGTCTTCTTTTTTATTGTTTCCTGACAAAATTAGTACAAGGCAAGCGAAAAAACAAACCTTGTTTTGACTTTTTCCAATCACAGTCTAAAATCACACGTAATGCATGAGCTATAAGGGGTGCCCCCCTTCATTTCTTTTTCTTCTTTTTTGTAGGTTCATCCTTATGGCCAAGGCCAAACGAAGCCTCCCCGTGCTTCACCATAATCAGGAAAAATGGGAATATCAACGGGGCCAGGATCAAGGTCGGCACCCAATCCTTCCACGTAAGCTTCTTGTTCCTTCCAAAGATTTCGGGGAGGAGCAGAAGGAAGGCCGACACCAACCAATAAATCAAGATATAAACAACCGTCATGACTTTTCTTTATTTTCAGCGAAAGTACGAAATTTTCAAGACATATCCATTCTATCGCCCGCAGAAAGCGCGAAAAAGAGGGCTTATTTTTGTTGTTCTATGTTATTTGACTATATTTGCGTGTTTATATATAGTACACATGGATTTCGAACTCATCTCCGACTATAAGCCCATGGGCGACCAGCCCGAGGCCATCGCCCAGCTCACCGAGGGTGTGCTCAGCGGTGTGCCGGCACAGACGCTGTTGGGTGTCACGGGCTCGGGCAAGACCTTCACCATTGCCAACATCATCAAGAACGTAGGCCGCCCCACCCTCATCCTCAGCCACAACAAGACCCTCGCCGCCCAGCTATATAGCGAGATGAAGAGTTTCTTCCCCCACAACGCCGTGGAGTACTACGTCTCCTACTACGACTACTACCAGCCCGAGGCCTACATCCCCTCCACCGACACCTACATCGAGAAGGACCTCGCCATCAACGACGAGATCGACAAACTGCGCCTGCGCGCCACCTCGGCCCTGCTCTCGGGCAGGAGCGATGTCATCGTGGTGTCCTCCGTCTCGTGCATCTATGGTATGGGCAACCCCGCCGAGTTCTACAACAGCATGATCGAGGTGCACGTGGGCATGAAGCTCGACCGCAACGTCCTCCTGCGCCGCCTCGTCGACAGCCTCTACACCCGCAACGACCTCGAACTTAATCGCGGTAACTTCCGCGTCAAGGGCGACACCGTCGACATCTACCTCGCCTATGCCGACGAGGTGCTGCGCATCCAGTTCTGGGACGACGAGATTGATGCCATCGAGGAGGTCGACCCCGTGAGCGGCATGCGCATGAACACCTACGACGGCTACAAGATATACCCCGCCAACCTCTTCATGACCAGCAAGGACAGCACCCTGCAAGCCATCTATCAGATCGAGGACGACCTCGCCCAGCGTGTCGAGTACTTCCGCGAAGTGGGCAAGCCCCTCGAGGCCAAGCGCCTCCACGAGCGCGTCACCTACGACATGGAGATGCTGCGTGAGCTGGGCCACTGCTCGGGCATCGAGAACTACTCGCGCTACTTCGACGGCCGCGAGCCCGGCACGCGCCCCTACTGTCTGCTCGACTTCTTTCCCAAGGACTACCTCATGGTCATCGACGAGAGCCACGTGAGCGTCCCCCAGATACACGCCATGTATGGTGGCGACCGTGCCCGCAAGATCAACCTCGTGGAGTATGGCTTCCGCCTCCCCGCGGCCATGGACAACCGTCCGCTCAAGTTCGAGGAGTTCGAGCAGATGACCAATCAGATCATCTACGTCAGCGCCACCCCTGCCGACTACGAGCTCGCACAGAGCGAGGGCGTGGTCGTCGAGCAGGTCATCCGCCCCACGGGACTGCTCGACCCCATCATCGACGTGCGCCCCACGCTCAATCAGATCGACGACCTCATGGAAGAGATCCTCGTGCGTGCCGAGCGCGACGAGCGCACCCTCGTGGTGACCCTCACCAAGCGCATGGCCGAGGAGCTCACCGAGTACCTCCTCAACCACCAGGTGCGCTGCACCTACATTCATAGCGATGTCGACACCATGGAGCGTGTCGAGATCATGAACACCCTGCGCCGTGGCGAGTACGACGTGCTCGTCGGTGTCAACCTCCTGCGCGAAGGCCTCGACCTCCCCGAGGTCTCCCTCGTGGCCATCCTCGATGCCGACAAGGAGGGTTTCCTGCGCAACCACCGCTCACTCACGCAGACGGCAGGCCGTGCTGCCCGCAACGTCAACGGCCGCGTCATCATGTATGGCGATAAGATCACCGACAGTATGGCCAAGACCATAGCCGACACCAACCGCCGCCGCGAGAAGCAGCTCGCCTACAACGAAGCCCACGGCATCACCCCCCAGCAGATACAGAAGGAGATTAGGAATCAATTGACAACAGACAACAGACAACAGACAACAGACGGCAGTGGGCAGACACCCCATCCGGAGGCAAATAATTCTCAATTCTCAATTCTTAATTCTCAATTGGGAAAAGCTGCCGACCCCATCGTGGAGTACATGTCGCGTAGCCAGCTGGAGAAGAGCATCGCCCGCACCCGCAAGCTCATGCAGGAGGCCGCCAAGCAGCTCAACTTTGCCGAGGCCGCCCAGTACCGCGACGAGATGTTCCGCCTCGAGGAGATACTCAAAGGCAAGAGCGATGAAAGATGACGATGACGAAAACGATAACGATGACGCCGACGCGAGAGGAGCGTCGGCGGGATGACACAACAGACACTAAACACTAAACTCCTAACTCCTAATTCCTAACTCCTAACTCCAATGAAACTCTTCGCCATCCTACTTCTCAGCTGCTTGATGAGCCATGCCCAGCCAGTATCGACACCCACCGACAGCACCAAGCAGGAGCAACAGGCCCCCCGTCGCCGCCACCCACGGCACGACCTCCGACACCCCGATGTGCACGACCCCGTGATGGCCCAGGGCGAGGACGGCCGTTACTACCTCTTTACCACCGGCATGGGTGTAGGCGTGTTGTCGAGCAGCGACATGCAAGAGTGGCAGTTCGAGCCCCCCGTGCTGCACCCCATCCCCTCCTGGGCCGTCGACACCGTGCGTGGCTACCGCGGCCACACCTGGGCCCCCGACATATACCATCACGACGGTCTGTGGCACCTCTACTACTCCTGCTCCACCTTCGGCAAGAACGGCAGCGCCATAGGCCATGCCGTCAATAAGACCCTCGACCCCCAGTCGCCCCACTTCGGTTGGGAAGACCGCGGCATGGTCATCGCCTCACACCGCGGGCGCGACAACTGGAACGCCATCGACCCCAACCTCATCCTCGACAAGCGAGGCACCCCCTACCTCACCTACGGCTCCTTCTGGGACGGCATACAGCTCATCCGCCTCTCCAAGGCCGACCTTCAGACCCCCGTCACCGCGCCCGTCACCATAGCCCGCCGCTATGGCAAGCGCTATGTCAACGGCAAGAACATCAACTTCACCATCGAGGGTCGCGACACGATCGAAGCAGGCGAGAACGCCATCGAGGCCCCCTTCATCTACAAGCGTGGCCGCTACTACTACCTCTTCGTGAGCCACGACTACTGCTGCCGTGGCGAGAGCTCCACCTACAAGACCGTCTACGGCCGCTCGCGCAGCATCGAGGGCCCCTACTACGACCGTGAGGGTCGCCGCATGGACGAGGGTGGCGGCACCCACCTCTATGGCCCCGACGAGCACTACTTCGGTGTAGGTCACTGTTCGGTGTACGACTTCGACGGACACACCTACTTCGTCTCCCACGCCTACGAGAAGGCCCACGGCGGCCGAGCCAAGCTCTTCATCCGCCCCCTCACCTTCACCCGCGACGGCTGGATCACGACAGAGCAGAAGAGCAAGTAACGGCTGCCAACCGCCAAGGTTTGTGCAAACCGAATGCAGAATCAAGCGTGCTTGAATTATGCTGAGGTGCAGCCAAAGCTCAACAACGAAGTTGTTAACAGCTAACTGCCAACCGCTATAGGCTGCTCCATTTATCGGGTCAAAAGAGAACTTATCGGGTCAGCGGACTATACTTGTCCTGTACTTGTTCGGTACTTGTGGGGTGCTTGTGGGGTGAGGTGGATAATTGCTTTCGATTTAGTATCTTTGCAAGATAGAAGACAACGACAGTTTGAGGATTTCAAGGTAAAATTCCGTTGTGAATTGCTTTTAAATCCGTATCTTTGTAGTACATATGACCAAGGCCGACGACATATACACACTAAGTTTTCCAAAAGCCATGAACGTGGTGGTTTCAGGAGATATACATGGCGAGTTTAATCAACTCGTCCATAAACTTTGTGTGCAATATGCCATGCGAGATACACTACTCATTGTAGCCGGTGACTGTGGTTTTGGCTTTGATAATCCCGGTTATTATGACGAGATGGTAAAGAAGAATAGCCGTCGTATGTCGGAGGCCAATAATTGGATAGTCTTCGTTCGTGGCAATCACGACAATCCTGCCTATTTCGATGGTATCACCTTCCGTCACCGACGTTTCATGGGAGTACCTGACTATACAGTGATTCAGGCTTGCCGTCACACCATACTTTGTGTGGGTGGAGCTATCTCTATCGATCGACGTTACCGGGTGCAAAAGTGGGAGGAGGACAATCGTCGCCACACCTATCATCATACTCATCCTAAGGATGAACGCCTTGCCCGCCACTACTATTGGGCAGACGAAGCACCTACATATAATGACGAGATGCTTACACGTATCAACGAGCGCTTTGCTATTGATACAGTAGTTACACATACCTCTCCCTCATTCTGCCAACTATTAAGTAAGCGTGGCTTGCTCTCTTTTGCAGTGTCCGATGATTCACTACTTACTGATGTAGAAGCCGAGCGTAACACTATGACCGACCTTTACAATCGCCTCGTTCACGATGCCCATCCGCTATCACATTGGTTTTACGGACATTTTCATCAGAGTTGGCACAACTCCATTGAAGGTGTACTCTTCACTATGCTCGATATTATGGAGTTTCGAGAGATGTATTAACAACCTTTACATACGCCCCATTATGAGCAGGTGCCGTTTGAGGTGCCGAGTTCGTGGGAGTGGACCACTGTTAGCGCATTTACACATGATTTACAATATGGCACATCCGAGAAATCATTAAATAAAGGTTCTGTTCCAGTTTTGAGAATGGGGAATATCACCCGCTTAGGTTCTATTGATTATTCAGATTTGGTCTATTCTTCAAATGAAGAAGATATAAAAAAATATAACTTGCAAAAGAATGACCTCTTATTCAATAGGACCAATAGTAGTGAATGGGTTGGTAAAACTGCTATTTTCAAATCTGACCATCCAGCGATCTATGCAGGCTATTTGATAAGAGTTCGATGCATAATTGTTAATCCAGATTATGTAAATCTTGTTATGAACAGTTCTTATCATAGAGATTGGTGTAATCAAGTAAAGACAGATGCAGTAAATCAATCAAATATAAATGCACAGAAGCTATCCAATTTGCTAATACCTATTCCACCCTATCTTGAACAATTGCGTATTGTAGCAGATGTTGAGCATTGGTTTAAACTAATCGACACTCTTGAAAGTGGAAAATTAGACTTGCAAACTTCTATCAAACAAGCTAAAAGCAAAATCCTTGACTTAGCGATACATGGTAAACTTGTACCACAAAATCCCGCTGACGAGCCTGCTTCTGAACTGCTCAAGCGAATCAATCCAAAAGCCGAAATCACTTGTGATAACGGACATTATGAGAACTTGCCTAATGGATGGTGTTTAGCACCGATGCAAATGTTTTGCTCTTTAGTAGATGGAGAGAAACAAAAGAATATTGAAAGAATAAATCTTGATGTAAAATATTTGCGTGGAGAACGAGAGGCAAAAACACTAACGGAAGGTAAATTTGTCGCTGCAAACACTCTTCTGATATTAGTGGATGGAGAGAACTCTGGAGAAGTTTTTCGCACCCACATAGAGGGTTATCAAGGCAGCACATTCAAACAGTTGTACATTGACAAAAACATGAGTACTGATTACATTCTACAGGTAATCAATATGCATCGTCAAACATTAAGAGAGAATAAGGTCGGCTCAGCTATTCCTCATTTGAACAAGAAGTTATTCAAAGCTATAGAAGTTCCGATACCGCCCTATAAAGAACAATTGCGAATTGTTGACGCAATAAATATCGCATTTAAGCAAATTAGCACAATAATGGAGAGTTTATAGGCTCTCCACTATTGCATCTAATTTAGCAAATAGTTCATCTATCTTGTTTACTATTCGTTTCTGTTCAGGATATGGAGGTAGCATCAATAAAACATTTTCAAATTGCTTTTTAGTGATATGTACCATTCCTGACCCATGACTCTGGGAATAGAATTCGGAAATCATAGCCTTAAAAACGTAATGCAAATACTCCTTCCTTACAAATGGGTATGGTTCAACCTTAAAGATGTGTTGATTTAACCAAGCATCTTCACCTTCCCATATATATGTACCTAAAGATGCTGCCCAAGCAAATAATAAATCACCTTTCTCTATTAAATATTTAGACTCGAAAGATTGAGTCGAGAAGTTGTATGCAGCAGTTTTATCGTTTAGGTTTTGAATTCGTATTATAGGCAATCCTTCTTCCATCCATTCTTCTGGCTTAAAGGCTCTACCGTTTGTATAAACTGCAGCATCACCCACCTTTATCAATGTCCATCCATCAGGCAAGTTCTCATAATGTCCGATACGTTTTCTTTATTTTGTTGCCGTATTCATTTTAATATTATGCACTATGGTAACAAAATTCAGAAACTATTTGTCCAAGACAAACTTGGCAAAGAATACCGTTTCATCGTATGTGTGGACGGTGCAGTATTTCCTTGAACACTACAAGGAGGTGAACAAAAAGAATCTTTTGGCTTACAAAGGGTATTTGGTAGAGAACTTCAAACCGCAAACAGTGAACTTGCGATTACAAGGAATTAACAAGTATCTTGAATTCACAAAGCTGGAGAAACTCAAGGTGAAGTTTGTAAAAGTACAGCAGAAGAACTTTTTGGAAAATGTCATCAGTGATGCAGACTACAAGTTCTTGAAAACACAACTGAAAAAAGATGGCTATGACGAATGGTATTTTGTTGTGTGGTTTATGGCTGCTACAGGAGCTCGCGTCAGTGAACTGCTACACATAAAAGCGGAGCACGTACACATCGGTCATCTGGATCTTTATAGTAAAGGTGGAAAGATACGTCGTTTGTACATCCCAAAGAACTTACGCACCGAAGCTTTGAAATGGCTGAAAGACAAGGGACAAACATCTGGATATATATTCCTCAATCGATTTGGAAAGCGCATCACTACGCGCGGCATAGCTCAACAACTAAAGCATTTTGCTGTTAAATACGGAATGAATAAGGAGGTCGTTTATCCCCATTCATTCCGTCATCGTTTTGCCAAGAACTTCCTTGACCGCTTCAACGATCTTGCTCTACTCGCAGACCTAATGGGGCACGAGAGTATAGAGACTACTCGTATCTACTTGCGTCGCACAGCAAACGAGCAAAAGAAGATTGTTGATAAAGTCGTAAATTGGTAGATTTTAAGTCCTTAGAAGTGTGCATACACTTCTAAGGCTTTTTGAATATTGTCAAGAATCGAATACAATTCTTTTATCCTATATACAATCCGTTGTTGTTCTTCTATTGGAGGAAGAGGAAAATACATATCTTCAAAGTCTGAGCTATTAAAACCTGCCTGTGCTGTTCTTGATATTGTTTGTAATTTGTCTTGATAAAGTTTAGACAAATAATAAAAATACACAAATTCCTTATAAAGCAAGTGCTCATACTTAAATATGACCTTAGCCATGGCAACATTATATGCCCCTTCTTCGGCAATGAAAACTTTTCCTAATGAACCTCCGTAACGAGCCAGTAAGATATCACCTCTTTGAGTTTTTTTAGAAGCAAGTTCTTTGGGAATATAGACAGGAATTGGATGTTCGCCATAATCTCTTATTTGGTATAAGCGTATATAACCATCTTCAGGAGCGTCTTTGAAATAGCTTTTAGCAGGTTGAGAACCTCCAGAGATTTCAAGTAATTCATTATGGTTTAGCCATAACCAATTATCAGGAATTTCAAATGGCACCTTCCCATACTGTCCGTTATCACAAGTGATTTCGGCCTTGGGATTGATGCGTTTGAGCAATTCTGAGGCTGGTTCGTCATTCGGGTCTTGAGGTACAAGTTTGCCGTGAATTGCGAGGTCGAGGATCTTGCTTTTAGCTTGTTGGATGGTTCCTTGCAAATCATCCTGATTGTTTTCTATTGTATCAATTAAAGCAAACCAACGTTCTATTTCGGTGATAATACGTTTTTGCTCTACAAGAGGAGGTAGAGGAAGAAGCACTTCCCGAATAGCCTCAATGGAAATACTTTCTTGAGCTGTTGCTTTCTTTTGTTTAGTTAACTCTTTATAACCAAAAGAACTTAAAAGATAATTTTTTACAAATTCTTCGTATATATTGAGATTGTCATTATTGAACAACTCTATTTTCCCTACATTGGAGCCTAAATGGTATACGCCTTCTTTGTCGTGTATGCCAATATTTCCAATTGTTCCAACATAAGGTGTTAGTAAACATCTTTTAGTAATCTGGCTACGGAATAATTCATTGGAAATATCTAGAGGGATATACGCTTCAAATTTATAAACAATCTCTCCATTTAAAATATTCTTACCTTTGAATAAAGGTACCCCCTCACTTGTACTAATATTTTCTGCAATATATTTAGTATATTCGAAACCCGCCAATTTAGTAACGAAGGCAATGTTATTAATTGTCGTCCACACCCACGAACTCGGTACCTCAAACGGTACCTGCTCATAATGGGGCGTATCGGAAGTCTTTGAAGCCTTGGACTTCTTTATCTTTCCTTCCTTTACCAATCGTTCTTTCTCAGCACGGATGCGTTCGAGCAGCACTGATGCAGGCTCATCGTTTGGATCTTGCGGTACGAGTTTGCCACGAATAGCAAGGTCGAGTATCTTTTGACGTAATTTCTTAGTATCCATTGGTTTTCTGTTTTAATGTGTGGGACGCGTCCCACAATTGGCACTATTTATTTTCCAACTCTTGTTGTTCATCAAATTCATCAATCCACTTCTTCAATTTCCGTTGCAAGACGGCTTTATCTGGAAGATAGAGTTGGTATGCAGAAGCATATATATTGGCATCCTTGGGGAGTGTCAACTCTACTAATGCATCATTCTTCTCCTCGCAGAGCAATATACCAATGGTTGGCTTCTCAAAATCCTGTTTTACATAACGGTCGTAATAATTGACATACATCTGCATTTGTCCAAGGTCTTGATGTGCCAGTTTATCAGTCTTCAAGTCAATTAGTACATAACATTGCAACAAACGGTTATAGAAAACCAAGTCAACATAGAAATGCTGTTCATCAAAGGTGAAACGCTTTTGGCGAGCTTCGAAAAGGAATCCTTTGCCAAGTTCCAATAAGAACTGTTGCATCTTGCCTATGATGGCATTCTCTAGCTTTGACTCAGTATATACCGAATCGGGCTTTAGTCCCAAGAACTCCAGTGTGATAGGATTCTTTATCACATCAGAAGGTTTTTCGATTGTTTGCCCCTCACGCGCCAATCTCATTACCTCATCTTTGTTTCGACTGAGTGCCAAGCGTTCATAAAGACTACTTCCAACCTGTCTACTCAACTGGCGCACGCTCCACTGCTGTTGAGTGCACTCTATCTCATAGAAACGACGAGCATCGGGATTCTCGATGCGCATAAGTATCAGATAGTGCGACCAGGAAAGGCTAAATGTGGGAGACGAATTTGATAAACACTGTTTGTCATTTCTTAGGAGATTATTACTCTCCCTATCGATTTCGTCTACACTGTTGACGAATTTCGGAGATTCGTCAATTGGGTAAACAGTGTTTACCGAATTTGAATATATTACATAAAAGCGTCTGCATAACTTTAGATTCTCTACAGACCACCCTTCTCTGTACTTATCAGTCAATCTGATAGATAAATTCTTCAATACAGCCTTTCCATATTTAGCCCGTTGTTCTCCTTGTTGCTCATCCTCTACAATATACTGACCAATGCTGTATTTGGTATATACCTCAGCTATATTCACTGTGGTAACAATTCTTTTGCGGGCTTCCTCTATTAAAGCGGATATGCGCTCGAAAAGAATATCTTCACGTTTCTGTATCTCATTCATAGCATCAATCCTCCTCAATGTTTGCAAGCAACTTCTCCAATTCTGCTACGGCAGCGCTTATCGTTTGGCTCTTGTCCTTGATGTCTGCCATCAGTTCGGCCAAAGTGCGGTCATCAGCTTCGCCACCCTGCTTTATCCAAGTAATATCGAGGCTTGTCTTGTCGCGCGACACGATTTCGTCTATCGCGTACTTACGCCAACGACCTTGTGGGTTGTTCTCGGCGTGATAGATCTCGGTGCGATGGTTGATGTCGTCGGCATTATAGCAAGCCACAAAGTCGTCGAGGTGGTGACGCTCCAGTTTGTTGGTGGCAAGCGTGTGCTTCACATCGGTACGGTAATCATAGAACCAAATATCCTTGGTGGGCTCACCTTTGGTAAAGAACAGCACATTGGCCTTTACTCCTTGAGCATAGAAGATACCTGTGGGAAGACGAAGGATGGTGTGCAGATTGAAGTCTTGCAACAAACGCTTACGGATGGTCTCGCCTGCTCCTGCTTCAAAAAGAACATTATCGGGAAGTACCACAGCTGCACGACCGCCAGTCTTGAGCATGAGCATCATGTGCTGAAGGAAGTTGAGCTGATTGTTCTTTGTTTCAACATAGAAGTCGGGGCGGTTGATCTCGACCGACCCTGCAGGGCGTGTGCCAAAAGGAGGATTCGCCAAAATGACATCGACAAGTGTAGAAGGCTCCTTCTCCAAAGAGTCTTCACAAGCAATAGGGCTACGGTCTGTGCCTACGCCATGCAGGTAGAGGTTCATGGAGGCCAAAGTGACTACAAGCGGCGTGTTGTCTACACCATGTAGCGCTTTGTTGCGTAGGAAGTCTCGCTTCTCCTTGTTTTCCGACTGATCTTTCATATAGTCGTAAGCGGTGAGCAGAAAGCCGCCCGTACCACAAGCAGGGTCACACACCGTTTCGCCGATCTGCGGATTTACACAATCGACCATGGCTTGAATGAGAGGACGGGGTGTAAAGTATTGCCCTGCGCCGCTCTTCTTGTCTTGTCCGTTCTTCTCCAAGATGCCCTCATAGATGGCTCCCTTCACATCACCATCCATGATGAGCCATTGCTCTTCGTCAATCATGGTGATAACCTTTTTGAGGTATACGGGCTTGTCTATCTTGTTTTGAGCCTTGGTGTAGATAGTACCGATGAGATTGTCTTGCTCACTGAGCATCTTAAGCGTAGCCTCATACTGTTCCACCAGTTCCATGCCATCGAGACTACAAAGGTCGCCCCATTGGTAACCGACAGGAATGGCAGACTCTTCGCCGAAGAGTTCGGTGTTCTCTGCATCCATCTTCAAGAAGAGAAGGTAGGTGAGCTGGGTGATATAGTCGGTGAAACCCACTCCTTGTCCTGCAAGGGTGGTTGCAAGAGTCCATACTTTCTTGGTGAGCGCCTGCTCGGTTGATATGTTTGTTGCCATATATATTCGTTATGCTGTTTTTCTATATACTACAAAGTTAAATACGGATTGTAATGCCTCATTGGCCTTGGCCATATTGCCAAATGCCTTAATCAATTGCACTCCTCGGTCTTGATTGTCTTCGCGAACATCTTTGACTGTGCATGCTCCATTATAGGCAATATAGTTGGCTATAATGGCCATAATATCGCGCTGCTTCTCTGTAAGGTTATAGTTGCGTTGATAATGACCTACCCAGAGATTGAAGTAGCTACCAGCCGAACTGACAGCACTCTCCAACTTCGTCACCTGTCGATATGCAAAACGTACCAACTGGATGATATTTGTCAGGGCATCGGCCTCCTCCTTCTTTGTGGAGCGTCTCACGCTATCGGGCAAGATGATGGCGTAGGAATTCCATAGTTGTTTGGGAGAGAAACGGTTGTTGGCCATCTTGAGTTTGTTTTCCAAGTCCTTGAGCATAGAGTATGTGATAGCTTCGCCACTATTATTATATATGATGCGTAGCGCCTCTATCTCATCGCAGTGAGTATGGCAAAACTCCTCGAAAGCCTCGGTGGTGCTCTTGGCCTCCTCTACAGAGAAACCTTGTGAGATGAGTGTGTCTTCACCTGGCATCAAAGTCTCCACAAACCCCTTAGCCAAGATAAGGATGTATCTGCGGGCATCTGCATGATTGGCTAATGAGGCTACTAAGCCTTTACGTTCATTGTTGGGGTATGTAGTGTTGATAAATTCGGGAAGAGTTTGGTTCTCGAGTGCGATATAAATGCGTGTTGCTATTTCTTTCATGTCGTCATGAGCCAAAGCGACAAATTCATTGCGTTGCTCCTCACTGGCTTTGTTATGGATGCGTGAGAGTGTTGCTGCAAGTCGCTTCAAATAGTTGTCGGGAAGGAATCCGTGAGATATACGTTCAAGCAATGTCTCCAGAGTTATCACTTCTGTATCGGGTCCATCCACTTGTGTGGGGATAGTATGCTCATGCTCCGTTACGCCAACGGCATCGACGAGGAAGAAGCAGTCTTTGCTGAAAGCATTGGGAGTGACACTACGCAACTGCTCATCGCCGATGGTGCGTACACCACGCCCCTTCATCTGAGTATAGAGAGGTGCAGACTCCACGTCGCGCATAAACATCACCACTTCGAGTGGTTTCACATCGGTACCTGTAGCCACCAAGGTGCACGTCACGGCAATGCGGAAGTCCTTGTCGTTGCGGAACTGACGGATGAGTTCGTTACTATCACCAGCCGAGTAGGTTATCTTTTGTACATAACGGTCATCGTCGCGCTCGAACACCTCTTTCGCAATCTTTACGATGTTGGTGGCATGAGCCTCGTTGAGAGCAAAGATGAGAGTCTTGGGTAAATAATCAAAATTGGGTTCGCGCTGAGGGTCGTTGAACATGTCCCGATAGACAGCATCCTTATAGGTCTGTAGGATCAACTTTATCTGTGCTGGGTTGATGATGCTACGATTCAGCTCTGTCTTTGAGTAGGTCTTGGTCTCTTTATTCAATATCTGCTCCACTTGACCCGTATAGCAAGTTACCCTCTTGAGCTTGTCGCCTTCACGGATAGCTCCACCTTCCTCTGTGGCTTGTGTCTTGATACGGTATACTCGGTGGTCAACATTTACGCCGTCTACTATACTCTGTTCCAGCGTGTAGTTTACCACACGATTGTTGTTGAAGAAAGCCATCGTCTCAGGAATAGGCGTTGCAGTGAGTCCCACCAAACGTGCTGTGTCGAAATATTCGAGCACCTTGCGCCAATTGCCGTAAATGGAGCGATGACATTCGTCGATAATGATGAGGTCAAAGAAGTCGTGAGGAAGATTAGGATTCTCGGGCAATACCACTTCACTTGTCGCTGTGTTGTCATCATCATCGTCTGTATCTGTTATCTCTTCTCCTTTGAGTAGAGAGAAGAGGCGTTGGATGGTAGAGATAACCACATTGCTATCGCTCGGTATCTGAGCCGACTTTAGACGATTTACCGCAAAGATGGTATTGAAGGCATCACCGTTCTCCGTCAAGCGGAACGTGCCGAACTCACCTTCGGCCTGTTTGCCAAGATTGTTGCGGTCTACAAGAAACAGAACACGTCGCATCGGAGTGTAAGACAGCATACGGTATGCAGCCAAGCACGCGGTATAGGTCTTGCCCGCACCAGTGGCCAATACCATCAATGCTCTGTCCTGACCATTGCGGAAACTCTTCTCCAATCCTGTGATGGCCTCATACTGACATGCACGGAGTCCCTTGGTATTTAATGTGGGTAATCCTGCAAAGGGATCCTCTATGCCAAGCATCTTAACCAATTTCTTCGGTCTGTGCATGAGGGAGATTTCTTCATAACTAGAGTCCTCTTTTCTGAAATCACAAAAATAGAGTTGCTTACCATTGGAGGTGTATATGAAGGGAAGAGGCTTTTGGTATGCAGTGTAAAAGGAGGGTACGCCTTTGGCATATCCTATTGCTTGGTCCCAAACCACCTGTTGGGTAACATCCACCTCCTCGCGTTTAGCCTCCAATACACCGACAGCCTTTCCGTTGATAAAGAGAAAATAGTCTGCCTCTTTATTTCCCTTAAGCAGACCTTCTCTCACGGCCACAGCGGTGCTATCGGCTTCAAACTCGTCGCGGTTGATGACCTTCCACCCCGCTTCGGTCAGCCATTGATCTATCTTCACTCTTGCTTTTTCTTCTGGCTTCATATAATTCTAAATTATCAGAAGTTTCCTTAATAATGCAAAAATAGTGATTTCATTCGATATTGCCTATTTATTGTAATAGGATTTTCTTTCGCTTTACTTAATATTTTATCAATGTAAAAGCGAATGATGTGGCTATCCTTTTATAGGCAGAGAGGCGATAAAGGCCTTATGGAGATCTGTTGTGTAGGATTCAACTTTAAGTAGAATGTCAATCATAAAATGGGCCTCCATCATAACCTTGCTTTCGTTCACCTCCTCGTGACGGTATTGATACAACTTTTCAATATCCCAATGAACCTCTGCATCTCGTTCATCTTTCCACCACGAATCCTTAATAGAGTATTCATGTAGTTCTTTTTCAAAAACTTGGATTTCGCTGCTAAATCGTGGGAATAAAGCAGCGAGTTTCTTTAATCGAGTAAAGTACGAGTTGCATTGAGCGTTCTTAGTAAATCCGTATAATTTCTTGAAAGCCTCATTGATTGCGACCTTCAGCTTTCCACGTATGAAAGCCCTCTCGTAAAGATTACTGCATTGAATGAACTGCTTTGTCATCAAAGATATATCGCAATAGCAGTAGGCGACAAAGATGCTAATATCAATAAACTCACGTTCAATAGTTCTAAATCCTTTGTTTTCATTTGAAGCCACCTCCTCAGCCCACTCGTGCATGCCATCTATAGACTCGGCAAAACTCCTGATTGCATCGTCAGCCACTTCGCAAAGTTTTATTCGTTCCTGCTCATTCAAAACCTTATTGTTGTAAAATAGTCCATCCATAGTAATCTTTTTATCGTAGCACAAATATAACCATTCTCTTCGAGATAACCTATTGATTCCCCATCTTTATCCACGGATTGATTTCCCATCTTTATCCACTAACGAGCGCAACACTCACCGCAAAGACGCAAGTTTAACCAACCTATTAGATGAGCCACAAGGAAAGTGAAAATAAAACAACTGATTACTGATTAACTGATTACCTATCGCCTCTTTCGGGGTGTCACTCACCTATACACGTGAGAACGTTTAGCTTCACCGTGGGAGGATGGCAAAGCCTGTTGCCAGTCGTGGCGAAGCCCATCGCGCGCCGCGGCGAAGCCCATCGGGAGGCGTGTCGAAGCCTTCCTCCGTGTCTCGCGAAGCCTGCCTCGCGAGGATTTATCGTTAACGCCGTGTCGCTATACCCTCCCCATCTTGAGGGATAGACTCTCCGCGTAGCAGGGTGCGGTTACAGGTTAGCTGGAATAAGTTTATCCTTTTTTGCTGTAGGTATCGGTAGTTGGGTATAACTCTCTGTATGCGTGAATCTTGACGACCGACACCCCCGATGCGGGGTGTCGGTGGGGCATGAACTCCTATGACCGACACCTCAGCAGCAGGGGTGTCGGTCGGTAACAAACAATAGTTCAACGCATTACGCCAAACCACAGACACCCAACACCTAAAAGGCCGAAACATTTCTTTTCGGGCAGACACATCGGTCTGCTCCTACGATGGGGTCTCGTCTTGCCCAAGACGGGAGTTCATCTTGACCTACATAAGTTTTCATCTTGCCCTACAAAAATTCTCGTCTTGGGCAAGACGAAAAAACTACAAAGAGATTTTCGGATTGGACAAAGAGATTTTACAAATCAGACAAAGGCAATAATTTTATCGCAGGCCTGCAATAAATCTATCAGACAAAGAGATTTTCTAAAACGGACAAAGGGTATTTGCTTGTTTATCCAGTTCACACAAATTGGGTCTATCCATTTGCCGTAACGGGTAGACCCAATTTTTCTCGAGGGTCTACCCAATTTCGTGCGAGGGTCTACCCGTTTCGTGCGAGTGACACGTGGGGCTATAGTCCTACAGCGTTTTTGCTGAGTAAACGACTTTTATTTCTGGCCTGGCAAGGGGCTATGCAATTACTTTTTCGTGGCTTGGCATATCGGGACATCACACAGAGATACGTACATATAGTTCACACTATATGAACAATATACAAATCTACATCTGTACGATAATACACGGATAAAAACATGCCAGGCGGCAAAAATGTAATCGCTTCGGCGTGATACGAGATTTTTCACTGTGCCCGCAAACGAGTTTCATGGGCAGCAGAGGTCAAAGGCCGTGACAGGGGACAACAATGCCCTTGCCAGGCCAAAAATGAAACTGTTTTACTCACCCGAAAAGGTGTTTTCGGAAGGGGAAGCATGCAAAAATCGCGTATTGCTTTTTACTTAGATAGAGTATGATGCAATTTAGTTTGCAAAAATTAGCATTTTCGGATGAAGAGATTTATATTTGCAGACACTAAACAAACAGGGACCCATAGGGGGATGCCCTACACGCTATAAACACTAAACTCTACCCACAACTATGAGAACAGCAATCTACGGTGCCGGATCACTGGGCACCATACTGGGAGCCTACATCAGCAGGGCTGGCGTGGCCATCGACCTTATCAACCGCAACAAGGCTCACATCGAGGCGCTGCAGACACGCGGCGCACAGGTGGTGGGTACGGTACAGATGACACAGCCCGTCACGGCCTATACGCCCGACATGATGAGCGGCACATACGACATCATCTTCCTCATGACCAAGCAGCAGCACAACGCCGAGGTGGTGACGATGCTCAAGGAATACCTCGCCGAGGATGGCGTGGTGGTGACCTTCCAGAACGGACTGCCCGAGGTACAGATAGCCGACATCCTGGGCGAGGAGCGCGTGCTGGGATGTACCGTAGCATGGGGTGCCACGATGCAGGGACCCGGGGTGTGTGAACTCACGAGCGAGCCCGACGCGCTGTCGTTCGCCCTGGGAGCCATATCGGCGAAGCGCAACAAGCACTTCGACCGGGTGAAGGAACTGCTCACGCTGATGGGCACCGTGGAGGTGGAGGACAACTTCCTCGGCACCCGATGGAGCAAACTGCTCATCAACGCGGCCTTCTCGGGCATGAGCGCCGTGCTGGGATGTACCTTCGGCGAGGCTGCGGGCGACCGCCAGTCGCGACGCGTGGTGCAGGCACTCATCAAGGAGTGCATCGACGTGTGTGCCAAGGGAGGCATACGCATCGAACCCGTGCAGGGCAAGGACATCGTGAAACTGCTCGACTATCACAACGCCGTGAAGAAGGCCATTGCCTTCCTCATCATACCCATAGCCATACGCAAGCATGCCAAACTGAAGGCAAGCATGCTGCAAGACATCGAGAAGGGCAAGCCCACCGAGGTGGATGCCATCAACGGGGCCGTGTCGGCCTTCGGACGCAAGGTGCACTGCCCCACCCCTGCCAACGACCGCGTGGTGGACATCATACACCGCATCGAGCGGGGCGAACTGAAGCCCTGCTTCGACAACCTGAAGTATTTCGGGGAAGTGAAATAGAGGAGGCCATCGAGTGGAAAGTGGAAAGATCTTTCCACTTCCCTTAAGGGCGGGATGAGATTCAATACCGCACCTTGTCGGCCTTCTCCTCCCACTTGCGGAAGGCGGCCAGGGCCTCGTCGCGCATGAAGTGCTCGCACTGGATGGAGCGCTCGGCATAGGGGAGCTCCAGCTGGTCGTAGATGAAGGAGTCGTCGAAGGCGATGGCCTTGGCATCGTCCTTGGTGTTGCCATAGCAGATGCGGCTCACACCAGCCCAGTAGAGGGCACTCAGACACATCGGGCAGGGCTCGCACGAGCTGTAGACGGTGCACCCCGTAAGCTGGTAGGTGCCCAACCGAGCACAGGCATTACGGATAGCCGTCACCTCGGCATGGGCCGTGGGGTCGGCATTGGGCACTACACGGTTGGTACCAGTCGCTATCACCTCGCCGTCGCGCACGATGACCGCCCCGAAGGGGCCGCCACCCGTATCGACATTCTCCACGGAGAGATCAATGGCCATCTGCATGAAACGGGCATCTTCGGCCGAATAGTTGAAGGTTTCCTTGAGTTGCTTTTCCATGGTGCTATCTGTTTAGGCGGATGTGGACATTCAAATCCGTGTCCCCAAAAGTAAGCAAAATATTTCACACTGACGTTCTCACGGGAAAAAAAGATGACAAACAGGTTGTGAATCGAGCATCAGGAAATTCTTTAAAACGAGTTTTACTCGTTGCCCTGTTGCTTATTCGCTCGCTTATGCGTACCTTTGCTGCAGAAGACACGAACTTATAAAAAGATAATACTATGGGATTTCTTGATTTCTTATTCGGCAAGAGCGAAAAGCAACCAAAAGAGGTGCTCTGCTCAGATGAAATAGAAGCGATAAATACACCTGGAGGGTACAGCGTAAAGCTTGTCAATCGAGGGGCAGGAGCACTGCAAGTATGCAAATGCCTCAACGACCTCGTGACACATGATCAGAGAGCAGCCAAGTATATGTGCGACACTGTACCTTGCATAGTAAAGGAGGGCATGTCGGAACAGGGAGCCGAGATACTGAAACGGGAACTGGAGAAAACAGGTGCCACTGTTACCGTTGAGAAAAGAGGATAATTATACATCATTATCGCACACATAAACACTAAACACTAAACACAATAAACATGGAAAAGATTATCGGACTTATCAATGCCCCTTTCACACCGTTCTATGAGGATGGTGAGGTAAACTACGAACCCATCCCTGCCTATGCAGAGATGTTGCAGAAGAATGGCCTCAAGGGCGTGTTCATCAATGGCTCATCGGGCGAGGGCTACATGCTCACCGAAGAGGAGCGCATCAACCTCGCTGAGGTGTGGATGCATGCTGCACCCAAGGACTTCAAGGTGATCGTACACGTGGGTAGCACCTGCGTGAAGAGCTCATGCCGCATGGCCGCTCATGCACAGAAGATCGGTGCCTTCGGTATCGGTGTGATGGCTCCCCCCTTCCCCAAGATCGGACGCATCGAGGAGCTGGTGAAGTACTGCGAGGAGATCGCCGCTGCGGCTCCCGAACTGCCCTTCTACTACTACCACATCCCTGCCTTCAACGGCGCTTACTTCTCGATGGTGGAGTTCCTCAAGGCGGTGGACGGACGCATCCCCAACTTTGCGGGCATCAAGTACACCTACGAGAGCATCTATGAGTACAACCAGTGCCGCCTGTATAAGAACGGCAAGTTCGACATGCTACACGGACAGGACGAGACCATCCTCCCCTCACTCGCCATGGGTGGCGCACAGGGTGGCATCGGCGGCACCACCAACTATAACGGTTGCAACCTGGTGGGCATCATCGACGCATGGAACGCGGGCGACCTGGAGAAGGCACGCGAGCTGCAGAACTTCGCACAGGAGGTGATCAACGTCATCTGCCACTACCGCGGCAACATCGTGTGCGGTAAGCGCATCATGAAGCTCATCGGCCTCGACCTGGGCCCCAACCGCACCCCCTTCCAGAACATGACCGACGCCGAGGAGGAGGCCTGCCGCAAGGAGCTCGAGGCCATCAACTTCTTTGAGCGTTGCAATAAGCTGTAAGCGGCTTTGCCGCGGCGATGAGCAATGGGCCTTGAGCCTTGAGCTGTGAGCGGTATAACTTAGGATTTATAGGAGATCCTAGAGAATCTAGGATACCAAGAGACAAGATAGAGAGGGCGTGCCCTCTCTATCTTTATTTAGCTCACTGCTCATAGCTCACTGCTCATAGCTCGCCGCTAAAAGTTCATCATCATGGAGAGTACACCCAAGGCCTCCTCGACGGTCTTGATACCCTTGATGAGCAGGCTGCGCTTGCCCGATAGCTCGCGGAAGCGGCACTCGTAGGGCGAGAGGGTGGTGTAGTTCATCACACGACCGAAGGCGGCGCTCTCGTAGTAGGGGCTCTCAAGGTTGCTCACGAAGTAGAGCGCCATCTGGCCACCCTTGAGGAGGATCTTCTCGATACCGAGCTGCTTGCCCAAGCGACGCAGGGGTACGACGCGCAGCAGCTCTTCGCCCGTAGGGGGCACGGAGCCGAAGCGGTCGGTGAGGCGGGTGCGGAACTT
>JAZRFA010000099.1:0-57252 GCA_045661085.1 Bacteroidaceae bacterium | reverse complement strand
CATCAACCCCCTGCCTGCCAACACGGCCGAGGTATTGCGCAAGTATCCTAAGGTAGTTGTGGCCGAGCAGAACGGCGGACAGCTTGCCGCATGGTTGCGCATGAAGGTCGATGGCTTCGTTCCTATGCAGTACAACGAAGTGAAGGGACAGCCTTTCGAGGTCAGCACACTAGTCAATGCATTAGCCCCCCTCTTATCCCCCCAAGGGGGGAAGACCCAGGCGTGACGTCATGGATGGCTATTCATACTGTACAGCTGCTCCATACATCTACAAGTTGTTGAAAGAGTTTGCTCGTGAAAATAGAGCAAGGCCAACTGAAGCGGAAATGGTGTTATGGAGAGGATTGAGAGGACATCAGTTGGGAGTGCCTTTTCGACGACAGCATATAATAGGTGAGTTTATTGCCGATTTTGTTTGTTTGCCGGCAAGGATAATCATAGAGTTGGATGGACGTTACCACTCTTTGCCCGAACAGCAGATTAGCGATGAAGAGCGTACTCAATGGTTGCAGCAGCATGGATTCAAAGTCATCCGCTTCACGAATGAACAAGTCTTATGTGATATAGATAATGTATTATTGTCAATTAAAAAGAATATAATATATGGAACAGAATAAATGCAATACTGCCTGCATGTCATCCCCCCAAGGGGGGAATGAGGGGGACCGAGTTTGGACTGCTGCCGACTATAAGAAAGGTTTGCCCCGCTGGTGTCCTGGCTGTGGCGACCACTTCTTCCTCGCCTCATTGCACAAGGCTATGGCCGAGATTGGCGTAGCACCGCACAATATTGCCGTGATTTCAGGTATCGGTTGCTCAAGCCGCTTGCCCCACTATATGAATACCTATGGCATGAACACCATCCACGGTCGTGCAGCTGCTATTGCTACAGGCTGTAAGGTTGCCAATCCCGAGTTGTCGGTATGGCAGGTGAGCGGCGACGGTGACGGACTCGCCATCGGTGGCAACCACTTCATCCATGCCAACCGCCGCAATATCAACCTCAACATGATATTGCTCAACAACCGCATCTATGGTCTCACCAAGGGACAATATTCGCCCACCAGTCCGCGTGGCTTCGTCAGCAAGTCAAGTCCCTATGGTACGGTCGAAGACCCCTTCCGCCCTGCCGAGCTCTGCTTCGGTGCCCGTGGCCGCTTCTTTGCCCGTGCCGTAGCTACCGATGCTACAGGCACCGTAGAGATACTCAAGGCTGCCCATGCCCACAAGGGTGCTTCGGTGTGCGAGATTATGCAAAACTGCGTGATCTTCAACGACGGCACTCACGACAGCATCTACAACAAGGAGGGGCGTGCCAAGAACGCTATCTACCTGCACCACGGAGAACCCATGGTGTTCGGCGAGAACAACGAGTATGGCCTCGTGCAAGAGGGCTTCGGACTTAAGGTGGTGAAGATTGGCGAGAACGGCATTTCCATCGATGATATCCTCATACATGATGCCCACTGCGAGGACAACACCGTACAACTCAAGCTCGCCTTGATGGAGGGCCCCGACTTCCCCATCGCCCTCGGTGTGATTCGCGACGTAGAGGCTCCCACCTACGATGAGGCAGTAGAGGCACAAATCGAAGAGGTAAAGGCCAAGAAGCCCTACCACACCTTCGAGGAGCTGCTCCTCACCAATGACACTTGGGAAGTGAAATAATAAAAACCGCTGCGTAATCTTACAACTCACATCTTACGTCGAAGCAGGCCCTAATGCAGCGGGGGGCCTGCTTCTTTTTATTGCTTCCTTAGGTTTTTATTGAGCCATAACGCAGCAATACAACATCCAACTATTGCCACTACAGCCCATATCCACATCGTCAGCGGATTCTCGATTTGTTCTTCGATGGTAGCATTGCCGTAGAGCATCATATTTACAGCAGCTACGGAGTTGTTAAGCACGTGCCCAATGATACCAGGGAGCAGACTACCTGTGCGATAGTAAAGCCAGCCAAACATCGTGCCAAGGAGAAAAGCAAAGGGTATTTGCGCAGGGTTCATATGCACAACACCGAAGATGAGCGACGATATGAGGATGGCCATCCACGGTTTCCGCAGCGTATCCAGCAGAATGCCCTGTATGGCGCCACGAAAGAGCAGTTCTTCGAGCAGAGGTGCCAGTAAAGCAATAGAAAGCACACCGAAGGGATTACGGCTCATGGCGATAAAGGTGTCTTCCATCGTGTTGGGAAGGCCTATTTGCTCGATTAGTAGATTAAGTACATACATCGCAGAGAAGATAAAAACTGCCGACACCCCCAACACAAGAAGGTTCACCTCTCTGTATCTATCCCTTGCAAGGCTCACGTAACCAAAATGCACTAAATGCCACGACATTACCAATGTGGAGGCGACCATGGCCAATGAGGTCATCGTAACCATATCCATTGGGACAATCAAGTGTGACACTCCCATTGCTACAGCACTGAAACCCAGCTGATAGGCAAAATAATACAAAGTCAGTTTGATGATGGTAAAGATAGCGTTACGTATAGGCATAGTATTACAAATTAAAAAGAAGGTTGATGAATGTTTCGTTATCGGTATTGTCCAGGTAATCCTGTAGTCTCACCGTGGCAAGGCGTTGTTGCAGTGCAGTACGTTCATAGAGGCATCCTTGCAAGAGGGTCTCTATTGCAGCTATGGGCGCATTGCCCAAGAAATCGCCCGTAATGGAGCACTGTGCGATGACGCCCCTCTTGATATCCATATGTATAGCCACATTGCCACAAGACAGACGCTTGGCATAGGCAACAGCATTGTTCGGTGAACGGCCATACAGCCAGTCGGGCGTAGCAAACTTATTCCCTGCTATGCCGCGTATTTCACTCAGCTGTTCCTCGGTGAGCTGATACTCCGCATCTTGGTACTGACGGGAGAGATATCGTTCCAGAGCTTGGATGAGAGCATTGATGCCGGCATACTGGGGCAAGTATTCGCGTAAGTTGAGTACGCGGCTCTTCACCGAGGCAATACCCTTCGACTCCAGCTTGCCTGCCGGTGGGGTAAGCACACGAGTGAGTTGTTCTATGTCCACATCATACATCAGCGTACCATGCACCATAAGACGGTCCTTGTATACACGCTTGGCATAGCCCGACACCTTACGTCCATCAACCACAATATCATTGCGTCCCGAAAGCTCGGCGCGTATGCCCAAAGCTTGCAGGGCGTGCAGCATATAGCGAGCATATTCAGGGTAGTCGCGCTCCATATCGGAGCTGCGTCCTACGATGGTATAGTTCAGATTTCCCAGGTCATGGTACACCGCTCCACCGCCCGTAATGCGACGGGCTACGGCAATATCATGTTGACGGGCATAGTCGAGGTCTACCTCTGTATAAATGTTCTGGTTGATACCAATGATAACTGCCGACCGATTCTGCCACAGATAGAATAGTGGCTCATCGAGCGGCAGTTGCTCTAAGGCATACTCATCGAACGCCATATTGAAGTAGACGTCGGTGCTGTTGTTGCGAATATAACGCATAGGATGCCTTACATCTGTTCGCGTATCTTGGCAGCAATTTCGGCAAACTCCTCGGGAGTGAACGAGAGCTTGGGATTGCTGAAGAGCATATCGCTCTCCTTCTGCAAGGGAATGAGGTGGATGTGTGTATGAGGCACCTCCATACCCAATACAGCCATACCGATACGCTGGCAGGGGAAGGCCTTCTTCAGTGCCACAGCTATCTGCTTGGCAAAGAGGTGCAAGCCTGCCAACTCCTCATCTTCGAGGTCGAAGATATAGTCCACTTCGCGCTTGGGGATGACAAGTGTGTGCCCTTTCACCATGGGGTTGATATCAAGAAAGGCAAAGTAGTTCTCATTCTCGGCCACCTTGTAGCAGGGAATCTCGCCTGCTACGATTCTGCTAAATATGCTTGCCATAGCTCTGTGCTCCTTATTATATAGTTTGTATTATGCGATACTGATGCTGAGCACTTCGAGGCTGATCATACCACCAGGCGTCTTGATGTCGGCCACATCACCAGGCTTCTTGCCGAGCAGTCCCTGCGCAATAGGTGTGTTTACCGAAATCTTACCAGCCTTAAGGTTAGCTTCGCTTTCGGGCACGATGGCATAACACATCTTCATGCCAGTCTTCACATTCTTCAGCTCCACCTTAGTGAGCACCTGCACGGTGTCGGTCTTGAGCTTGCTGGTGTCGATGATGCGTGCTTCGCTGATGGTCAGCTTCAGCTGGTTAATCTTCATCTCGAGCATGCCCTGTGCCTCCTTGGCCGCATCATACTCTGCATTCTCTGACAAGTCGCCCTTATCGCGTGCTTCAGCGATTTGGCGTGAAATCTCGGGGCGCTCCACGCTCTCCAATCTCTTGAGTTCGGCTAACAGTTGGTCGTAGCCCTCTTGTGACATATAAGCCATAGTATTATTCCTTTATTTTATTTAATTTATTTATTGTTATTTATCCTATCATTAACACAAAAGTTTCCTTTTCGTTTAAGCTAAACAAAAAAGAATCCCGACACTGTGCATGTCGGAACCCTTCAGGCCATCTATGTGTTTGCAAAGGTAGGTAACTTTTTTGAATTAACAAAATCCCCTACATGTATTTTTCTCCATGCTTGAGCATCACATTGGTGCGGAACTTCTTGAAGTCGTCATCCTCATCTTTTTTGCAGATGACTAGCACATCTTCTGAATCGTTAATCAGGTATCCCTCAAGGTCCTGTAGAATAACCACCTTGTTTGAAGCGGCCGAAACCAAATTGTTACGGCTATTGTAGTACTCCACCTTACCTCCGTGTGTCACATTACCTTCGGCATCCTTACTTGAATAGCGGTACACATCGTCCCAGCGTCCCATATCAGCCCAGCCAAAGGTACCTACCTGCATATATACGTTCGTAGCACGCTCGATAACAGCATAATCCACCGAGATATTAGGGAACGATTCGTAGCACTCATATAGTGCAGCACGACGCTTGTCGCGATTAGGTTCCTCCTTGAAGATAGCATCCAATCGGGCACTCATCTCGGGAAGCTGTCTATTCATTGTGTCGATAATGGCATTTACATTCCACACAAACAGACCGGTATTCCAGAAGAACTCGCCACTCTCAACGAATACGCGAGCAAACTCATACTCCGGTTTCTCAGTAAAGGTCTTTACCTTACTGAACCCGTCTACAGCCTCTCCCCCAGCCTGTATATATCCATATCGAGTCTCGGGATGAGTGGGACTGATGCCTACCGTCAGCAGGCAATCATGCCCTGCCACATGGGCGAGTGCGTTATACATATCATTCGCAAATGCCTCCTCATCCAATATCACTTGATCCGAGGGAGCCATCACGATATTGGCTTCAGGATTGAGCGTACGTATGTGATAAGCAGCAAAAGCCATACTCGGAGCCGTTCCCTTGTGGGCAGGTTCGTGCAAAATCTGCTCCAGAGGTAATTCTGGGAGTTGCTCGCGCACGAGTTCCGAGTAGTCCGAGTGGGTTGAAATGATGATATTCTCTTTCGGTATGATACGTGCAAAGCGATCGTAGGTCTGCTGCAGAAGCGATTTCCCCATACCAAAGAAATCGACAAACTGTTTAGGACGATGAACTCGACTTTGAGGCCAGAAACGACTTCCGATACCGCCAGCCATAATGACACAATAATTATTCTGTTTCATTTCCATGATTTAGACTTTATGTGGAGCACACACGGGTGCGATCCTATGATAAGTGCAAATATAGGATTTTTATTCGACATTCTCATGCCGACTTACGCTTTTTCGCGTTTTTTAGGGATTTATAGGCTTATTTGGTGAGCGTTCTCACCACCTCTTCACTCGCCACGTGATATTACTCGCTGTATATTCGAGGCATACGACTTCGACACAGGAATCTGTCGGATATTGTCATGCATGAGACGGATATACATACCGTCGCGGTCGTTGCGGAAGATACGTATTTTGTTCTTGTTGACAAGATAGCCGCGGTGGCAACGAACGAGCCAATCACCAAACTTAGTCTCGATGGCCTTGGTCGTACTACGCAACATATAGTTGCAAAGTTTGCCGTCAGAATCGTAATAGATTTTCACATAGTTATCTTGCGACTCCACATAGTAGAGACTATCAATGCTGATACTCATCCTAAGACGTCCAGTACCATCAACAAGATGGATAAGCTTCGAGTCAGAATCATCAGCCTTATCGTTTATGACATTCATCCCTAAGCGATCTAGCAACTTCCGTTGGTGCCGGTTGGTAGCGTTCTGAAGGCATATGATATAAGGCACAACGATGATAAACGAAAGCACTAATACCGAGCGTCCCCAAATGGGTAGGAATAAATCTTTGTCAGCAAGGTTGAACAAGGCGGTAAATACGGTATAGACAAACGATATCAACACCACTTCGCCACCAATCCAAGAAACCAAGTGTACATTATATAGCTGGAACTTATGCCCCGTATGATAAAGTATCACCTTACTCAAAATGAGGAAAGCAATAGCCACGAGATAAAATACCACAGAGGCCATTACCGTATGGAACTCGCTCATCAGCCCTACTCCCTGAGATTGATCGGCCAACAATGTGAGCCAAGAGGTTGAAGAATAAGGGCCGTATATTAGCATAAATATGATGGAGAAGAGCACAATGGCGATAACAGAACCTGCAAGAGTTCTGCTTTCAAGAAGGAAACGAGGCGCTTTCTTTTTTAAATCCATAATTTTTTCTTATGATTCGATGACATCAATACAGACACAGTGTTTTCATTCAGAATAGTCGGTTTAGGATATTGTCATCGTCATTTTTTTCGTCTTTTTCGATGCAAAGATACGATTTTATCGATATTTAGAGCAATCATCGGCTCTTTTTTTCCCTATAAGACTTTTCCCCCTACCTCTACTTTGTGTTTTTGTCCTTTTGACATCTTTCTTTACCCACATTGACATACATTCGATTGCCTTTCGATACACATTGTCGAGGCATTGTAGAATCGGAGAGTGCCATCACTCTTTTGACGATGGCAACACGAAAACTGCTATGAATGTAGATAAATATGGGAACACCTCTTCAGCTAGTATCCCTATGCTACTCGACGAACTGAACCGTAATGGAAGGATGAAAAAGGGCGATTTGCTCGCATTTAGTGCTTTTGGTGCAGGATTTACCTCGGGTGCTTGCATCATCGAATGGAATAAATAATTACCTTTGCAGCAAACTGCGAACATACACTACACTCGCTGCGGAAAATATTGAAACAAGTCTCTCGCTCGTCTGTGTGTATCTTTGCACAATTGTTTACCAATTTTGTTAATAGCAAAAAACATTATTTGAGATGGAAAGAAGAGTTGTAATTACAGGATTGGGCACTATTAGCCCTGTAGGAAATACAGTCACCGATTTTTGGAACAGCCTCATCAAGGGCAAGAGCGGCTTGAATTTTATTCAAGGGTTTGATGATATAGATCTTCCCGTACGCATCGTCGCTCAAGTAAAAGAATTCGATCCCATCGCCAATGGCCTTGACCGTGCCAATGTGCGCAAGATGGACCTTTTCTGCCAATATGCCATAGCTGCAGCCAATCAGGCCGTCGCCGATAGTGGCTTAGTAAGTGGGGAAAATATTGAGCCCGAGCGCTTCGGAGTATACGTAGGCTCAGGCATCGGTGGCATCAGCACCTTTGCACGAGAGACCGAGAAGCTCCTCACCGAGGGTGCACGCCGAGTGTCGCCCCTCTTTATTCCGACGATGATTGCCAATATCGCCGGAGGCAACATCGCTATCCGCCACAATGCCCAGGGCCCTTGCCTACCCATTGTGACCGCCTGCGCTACAGGCACCCACTCTGCCGGTGAAGCATATCGCGCCATCAAGTACGGCCAAGCCGATGCCATCATTACCGGTGGTTCCGAAGCTGCCATACACCCCTTAGCCATCGGAGGCTTTGCCAATAGTAGAGCACTCACCAACGCTGAGACTCTGGAAGATGCCTGCACACCATTTGACGCTCGTCGCAGCGGCTTCACTATGGCCGAAGGTGCGGGCATTCTCGTATTCGAAGAGTATGAGCACGCCATAAAGCGCGGCGCCACCATTTATGCCGAGGTTGCGGGCTATGGCAACACATGCGATGCCCATCACTACACAGCTCCACGCCCCGACGGCATACCTGCCTCCAAGGCTATCCGCATAGCACTTGATGAGGCCGGATATAGCCCTGATGAGACCCTCTACATCAATGCACACGGTACCAGCACACCACTCAACGACAAGACCGAGACCAATGCCATCAAATTGGCGCTCGGTGAGGAGAATGCCCGCAAAGCACTCATCAGCTCCACAAAATCGATGACTGGTCATATGCTCGGAGCTGCAGGTGCAGTAGAACTTATAGCAACCGCCTTGGCAGTTAAAAACGGAATCGTACCTCCCACCATCAACTACAAGGAAGCCGATCCCGAGTGCGATCTCAACTATGTTCCTAACCAAGCCGTTGAGACCAACCTCACCATGGCCGCGTCCAACTCCTTAGGGTTCGGAGGACACAATGCATGCGTGGTACTAAAGAAGATTTAAGCCTATGACTCAAGAAGAAATCAAGACCTTCCTTCCTCATCGCGAGCCAATGCTACTTGTCGATAGCCTTGAGGAGGAGACTGTGACCAATGACAAAGGTGAAGTCACTCGCTACGCCATAGGAGTATATCGTGTACGTGGTGATGAATTCTTTTTGCAGGGTCATTTCCCCGACTATCCTGTAGTGCCCGGCGTTATCCTTTGCGAGATGATGGCCCAGTCGTGCGCCTTGCTCCTTAGCGATGACCTCAAAAGCAAGCGCCCTCTCTACACAGGCATCGACAAAGTGAGATTCAAGTATCAGGTGCGACCTGGCGATACTATCATCTTGCGTTCTACCATCACCGAGCGACGACAATCACTTATCTTCGCTAAGGCCGAAGCTAAAGTCGAGGGAAAACTTTGCTGCAGCGGCAACCTGTCGTTTGCTTTGATTTGAATACACCAGGACAAAGTATTACAAACATACCCAAACAAGATGACAAGCAGACCAGTCTGCTTGCCATCTTGTTATTACCTATGCAAACACGCTATGCTCTCCGTAAAAAAATATTGAGGCAAGCTTGATATTTCTCGCTCGCTTATTCGTATCTTTGAGTTCAAATCTCCAAGATACTTGCGCTCGCTACAAAAAATATTCAAGCAAGCTTGATATTTCTCGCTCGCTTATTCGTATCTTTGCCAATAAATTGCACCGTCAGAGTAGATGAAACAGCCGAAGATCTCCGTTGTGGTTCCCATATACAAAGCCGAGAAGTTCTTGCATTGTTGTGTCAACAGTATCCTGTCACAGACATTCAAGAATTTCGAACTGTTGTTGGTTGACGATGGGAGCCCCGACAGATCGGGGGCGATATGCGATGAGTTTGCCGAAAGAGACAACCGGGTACGTGTATTCCATATTCCCAACAGCGGCGCCAACCGTGCACGGGAATGGGGCGTAAGCCAAGCACACGACAGTGAGTATATCACCTTCGTCGATTCTGACGACTCCCTTCCTCCCACAGCCTTACAAGATTTATACGCTTTGACAAGCGACAAGTACGACATTGTCATCGGGAGTTACGACCGCAATCCCCAAAGATACATCGATGGTGCAATAGACAAATTAGAACTTGCTAAATTGATTTATAAAGGCAATATCGCTTCATCGCCTTATGCCAAGTTGTTCAGGAGAGAGCTGTTTAGCGACAACACCTTTGACCTTCCTCGCGACTTTGTGATGGGCGAAGACTTCATCATGAACCTTCGTTTGGCCTTTGCTTGCCAAAGAGGCATTAGAGTCTCCCCCACGACTGTATATCACTACAGCGACAATGCAGAGGGTATCATGAACACCTTTAACTACACCTTAGAGTATCTTGAAAAATCCTATCACTACAAAAGAAGCGTTATCCCCGAAACACTTCGCGATAAGTGTATGCCATATTGTATTGCCAACATATTGAAAGCTAACCACATTATCGTTGGCCATTATCTTACGGCAAACACCCGTTCACTCACACCGTTACATCAGCAAGTCCTGGATGACATCCGCACCTACGGAAGCAAAGGTATGTGGTGGGAATGCTTTGCGCTACGTTTCCCCAACCCTACGTTCAGCAAGATATATCTTTGGATTCGGGAGGTTATTATAGAATTGAAGAAACTAAAAAACAGATTGAAGGCTCTATGATTGCACCAGACACTCAGCAACAGCTCACCACAAAATACAACCCCGATGGTTCATTATTGCGCCAGGGGCAGTTGCGCATGTTGGAGATATTAGGCGCTGTAGACAAGATCTGCCGCGCCCACGACATTCCCTATTGGCTCAGTTCGGGCACACTATTGGGAGCCGTCCGCCATGGAGGGTTCATCCCATGGGATGATGACCTCGACATAGAGTTGCTACGCGAAGACTACCTCCGCCTGTTACCTCTACTCAGGAAAGAACTCCCCTGCAATTATTTTCTCCACGACAGGCAATCTGACAGCAACTATCCCCACCTATACGCCAAAGTACGCGACAAGAACTCCTGCATCGAAGAGGATTATGAATTCAAGATGAAATTCAACGGATGCTTCATCGACATCTTCCCTGTCGAGAAATCTCCTTATCCGATTTTTCGTATAGCCAACAGGTTATATGTAAACCTCTGCCATCACAAGATCTACAAAGTTCGTTGGCTATATGAGTTCAACCGTGCATTATTAACCCGAGTCGTATTTCCCCTACTCCGAAAGTATGTTTCTGTATTCCATCCCAACAGCGCCTACCGGCACACCTTGGGTACGGTATTCAGGGACGAACGATATGCCAAAGAGCTGTTCCCCTTGCAGGAGATTCAGTTCGAGGGCAAAACATTCTTTGCCCCGCACGACACTCATAGCTATTTGACAAAGAAGTATGGGAACTATATGCAATTACCTAAAAACATTATCGTCCACGGAAATATCAAGTGGATAAAGGATGCCGCACAATGAAACTATCTCTCATCATCCCCGTCTACAACGTAGAGCAATACATCGGGCGTTGCCTGCAGAGTTGCTTGTCCCAGCCGCATGTCGCGGCCGACGACTACGAGTTGGTGATTGTCAACGATGGCACCAAGGATAGCAGCATGCAGGTCGTGGAGGAGATGGTAAATGGCCTCAACAATGTCACCATCATCAACCAGCACAACCAAGGCCTCAGCATGGCACGCAATGCAGGGCTCAAGGCCGCCCAAGGTGAGTATGTATGGTTTATCGACTCCGACGATTGGATCGAAGAGGGATGTCTACATGAGATCATTCAGCGTCTTACCCAAACCAACGTGGATATCCTACAGTTGCAATACCGCAATGTATATACCGATGGCACCCCGAATGATGAGCATTACTCCACAATCGAGGGAGTCATGAAGAGCAAGGATTGGTTTGTACGAAACACCTACCATGCCGCAGTACCCTTTATGGTCTACCGCAAGGCTTTGCTGGTCACGCATCAGCTGCTGTTCCATCCAGGCATCTACCACGAGGACAGCGAGTTCAAGCCCAAGGTGGTATACCTTGCCGACACCTGTGCCTCATACGACAAGGTGGCTTATAACTACTTCAAGGGAAATGACAGCAGCATCACCGCCGTGCTGAAACTGAAGAATGGCATCGATCTTTTCACCGTGATGAACAGCATCTACGCCTTTGCCGACGAGCAGAAGATGACCGGTGTATACCGTCGCAGCATCTACACCCAGATTGGCAATGCCATGAAGACCATACTCCGCACGTTGGGATCAGTGAGCGAAGGCGAGGCAGCCACCCTCACGAAGATGCTACGCGATAATCGCCACCTGCTCCACTGCATGTGCAAGGCCAATAATATAAGGATACAACTGGGCGGCATGCTGATGTCTATGAACCTGACTCTCGGACTCAAAATCTACAAACTGGTATGCTGAATACACCCAAGATATCCATCATCATCCCCGTATACAATGCAGGCTCCTACATAGAGGCTTGCATCACCTCGCTCATCGCTCAAACCATGGACAACATCGAGGTGCTGCTCGTCGACGACCATGGCAACGACGACAGTATGCCGATAGCACAAGCCTGCGTCAAGGCATATTCGGGCGACAAGCAGTTCCGCTTCCTTGCCACGCCACACAATATGGGCCCTGGCCCAGCACGCAACATAGGTATCGAGGCAGCTCAGGGCGAGTACATCGCCTTCATCGACAGCGACGATGTGGTAGCGCCCGACTTCTGCGAGCAGCTCTATCGCGCCGCCAAGGAGTACGATGCCGACCTGGCTTACTGCCAGGCCCAGCTCGTCAAACCTGATGAGACGACCCTGATTGCCAATCCCGTACTCGAAAGCGGGGAGTTCAGTGGAGAGAAGCGCCGATTCTTCCTCACCCACTACACCACGCTATTCGTTTCCTTCCTCTATCGCCGCTCCCTGCTCGAGGAGTATGGCATCCGTTTCCCCTCCACGCACAGTGCCGAGGACAGCTATTTCCTCACCTCCTCGCTGCTGGCGACAAAGCGCATCGCTTGTGTCGACAAGCCCTTGTACCAATATCTCGTCCATAAGGAGTCGCTCTCCGAGGTGCGCAACCCCAAGCGCTATGCCGACAAGATAAAGTCCTTCGACCTGCTCATGCAGTTTGCCCGCAGCCAAGGGCTCTACGAGGCCGACAAGGAGGAGCTCGACTACATCTATATCAAGAAAGGCTACCTGCTCAGTATCCTTACCCACATATACAATGAGGACGAGCCTAATCAGCTTATCGTACGCAAGCTCTACTACGACCACCTGCTCCGCTACGTCCCCTACTATAAGAGAAACTCCTACTACCATTCTGATTACAGGCTGCGTCTGTTACACGCACTCATCACCCATTGCATACGTATCTCCTTCAAGGTGTTGCCCTGGTATATCCGTAAAACAAAGATGAAATTATGAAGAAACATATCCGTATCAAGTTTGTTGACTTCTGGGACGATTTCCTGCCCGAGAAGAACATCTTCTACCAGCTCCTCTGCGAGCACTACGATGTGGAGTTGTCCGACACGCCCGACTACCTCTTCTGCTCGGTCTTCGGTGAGGAGCACCTACGTTATGATTGCGTGAAGATATTCTATACTGGCGAGAACCAGTGCCCCGACTTCAACCTCTACGACTATGCCCTCGGCTTTGAGCACCTGACATTGGGCGACCGCTATATGCGCCTACCCATCTGCTACCTCAACCGTTATCAGGAGTCGTTCCGACTGATGCAGGAGAAGCACACCAAGCCTGCCCCCACAAAGACTGGATTCTGCAGCTTTGTCTACTCCAACGACAGAGCCTCGGCGGTGCGTGAGGAGTTCTTCAATCAGCTCTCCACCTACAAGCAAGTCTCATCAGGCGGTCGCTACCGCAACAATATAGGAGGTCCTGTGGCCGACAAGCTCGCCTTCGAGCTGCAACACAAATTCAGTTTCTCCTTCGAGAACAGCAGCTACCCCGGCTACTGCACCGAGAAGCTGGTACAATCGTTTGCAGCACAGTCCGTACCCATCTATTGGGGCGACCCCACTGCCACAGAAACCTTCAACGAAGAGGCCTTCATCAACTGCCTCAGCTATTCCTCGTGGGACGAGGTATTGGAGACCATCAAGCACATCGATGCCGACCCCGAGCTCTATGCCCGTATGCTGGCAGCCCCTGCGCTCAAGCATCCTGAGGCCGACAGCATCGAGGCCAAGATGGCAGAGCTCACACGTTTCCTCTGCCACATCGTGGATCAACCTCTTGAGCAAGCCACACGCTACAACCGCGTCTATTGGGGCCTCCGCTACGTAAAGCGTATGCAGCAACACACCAAGGCCTACCGTAACAGCCTGCGCGGCATTGCCGAGCGCCTCTACATGAAATACTTCTGGAAGCATCGCCGCAAAGGCATACTCTGGAAGCTTGACCGCCTCATTAAGCGGTTCACATAAAAGACATCGGGTGCACTCCTACAAGAGGCACCCGATTGTCGTATATCGCGATAGAAGCATCACTCCTTCACCTTACGCTTGCGCATGGCGCCATAGAGTCCCAAGGCTAAAAGCACAAGCATCGTACCATACATGATGACGATGCACACCATAGCAATGGTGTCGCCCTTCTTCACGCTATCGGGTGCAAACTCCATATGGATCTTGTGCGTACCAGCCGGCACGTTGATGGCACGTAGCATATAGTTCACACGATAGATATCGGCAGGCTGCCCATCAATCGTAGCCTTCCATCCATAGGGATAGTAGATTTCAGAGAATACGATGGTGCCCGGCTTGCTTGTCGAGTATTCGTAATCGATGTAGCGCGGTGTATATTGGGTGAGGCGCACCATAGCCTCGGGGTCGCGCTCAGGCGTGAAGTCCTCCACGTAGCCGGCAAACTCCTTGTCGAGCACAGCCGTAGTGTGCAGGTCTATGTAGTTGAGTGCGTCGCTCTCCTCATTGGCGTTCTCTGCCACGAGCAGCGTATCCACAAACCACGCATTGCCCATAGCATAGGGATTGTGTTGCACCTGGGGCTGCCCTCCCTTCTTGTCGGGCACGATGAAGTACTTAGCATTGAGCATTCCGATGACATTCATATTCATCTTCGAGATGTGCTGGTCTATCAAGTCTTGGTATCGACGCAACTTGGCTGCATGGTAACCACCTATCGACTTCAGGTAATATGACGTACGCGCATCGTTGAACGTGTTCGAAGCCAGGTTCATCACGCGGAAGTGTGGGTCTTTGTCCTGTAGGATAAGCTTCTCATAGGGTTGCATCTGGAAGGCAGTGTCATTGCTCTTCTTCGTCACAAAATGACTGTCGTTGAAGTATCGCTTGTTCACAGGCCACATATCGACCACCACCAACACACCCAAGATAGCCACCATATATCCCCACTTGAGCTTGCCCTGAGCAAACACCCACAACGTAGCGGTAGCCAGTACGATAAAGAGGAACGAACGCCATGCATCACCCTTCATCAGTGCCTCACGCTCGGCCAGTATACCCTGGTAGGCAAAGTCGGGGAGCTGCTTGGCAAGGCTACCATCAATCGGAGCTGTGAAGTCAAACATCGCACCGCCGAAGAGCGCTACGGCAAGGCAGAGCCCTGCTGTCACACCCGCTGCGATATAGATATTCTTGACAGCCTTCTCGCGCGTGAGCTTACCGTCCATCAGTACCTTCACCGCCAAGAATCCGAGCAGCGGCATGGCCACCTCGGCCACAATGAGAATAGACGACACGGCACGGAACTTGCTGTACATGGGGAAGTAGTTGAAGAACAGTTCCGTGAGCCACATGAAGTTGTGCCCTAAGGCCAGGAGCACTGAGAAGAGCGTAGCTGCCAATATGGCCCACTTGTAGGGTCCCTGCACAATGAGCAGACCCAACACGAAGAGGAAGCACACGACAGCACCCATATATACGTTACCCGCCGTGAAGGGCTGGTCGCCCCAATAGAGCGGCACATTGGCACAGAACTGTGCTGCCGACTGGCGAGGCACGCCATGCTTCACCAACGACTTGTACAGCTCCGAGTCGGTGCCCACATCATAACTTGAGGCACCGCCCAATGCTCCTGGTATCAGGAACGACAATGTTTCATCAATGCCATAGCTCCAGGCCGTGGCATAGTCGAGGTCGAGGCCCTTGGTCTTGTTTTCCCCATCCGAGGTTTTTTGCAGGTCAGAGTGGCCGCCTCGCATGGTCTGCTCGGCATACTCCATATTGGCGAATGTCTTGGAGGTTCCCGTACCCAATCCCACAGCCAACGAGCCGAAGAACAACAGCGAGCCAACAGCAAGATCCTTGTAACGCTTCTCCTTGATATGGATACTCAACTCGGCAAAGTAGAAGAGTCCAATCATCATAAACAGGTAATACGACATCTGCGGATGGTTGGCAAATCCGATAGCCGTAAAGAGCATAGTCAGCACCACGCCCCACCCATAGCGTTTGCGGAATATCAGGTAGAATCCTGCCACCACCACCGAGACGAGGGCTATCGAGGAGGTCTTCGAGTTGTGTCCTGCCGCAATGATGACGAGGAAGTAGGAAGAGAATCCCGTGGCCATCGCGCCCACGATACTGAGCCACTTGTTGATATTGAATGCCCGCATCAGCATATAGAAACACACGAAGTACACGATGAGTACCCACGGCGCGCTGCCATGTCCCTTGAGCATGATGCTGCGGAAGGGCTTCAGCCAAGCTGTCGACTCATAGCGCCCGCCACCGATCTGATAGTTGGGCATACCGCTAAACATCGAGCCTGTCCAGAATGAGTTGTCACCCGTATTCTTGACATACTCTCCCACCTCGCGCACGGCCGAGGTTGCATTGGTGCTGTCACCCGACTGGATTACCTTGCCCTCCAATGCAGGCGAGCAATAGATGCACGCCAATGCCACAAACAATGCCAATGCCACAGCATAGGCACCATATCGCTGCCACAGACTTTCTTTCTTCATATCCTATAATTCATTATTACGATGCTATTATCGTGCAAAAGTACGCTTTTTTGTTGACTTTGAGCCACAATTCACTCCCAAAATCTTCATTTTGTCGTGAGCAGTTCGCTCACCTGCTCTCGATCCCGCATCAGCTGCCCGGTCAGTTCTTCTGTATTGGCAAATGTGCGTTCATCGCGCAAGCGGCAAACAAACTCCACCGTGATATCCTTGCCGTAGAGATCGCCCTCGAAGTCGAGGATATGCACCTCGATGCTGCGCTCCTTGCCATTGTTCAGCGTGGGGCGATAGCCGATGTTGAGCATACCCTTTTTTAATTGAGAATGGAAAATTGAGAATGGAAAATTATTTTTTTCTTGAGGTTCATGGGCACAAGTCTTGTCTGTCGTCCGTTGTCCGTTGTCTGTTGTCTGTTGTCCAATCTTCACCCACACCGCATACACCCCATCGGCAGGTATCAATTTGCAATCAGTCACCTCGTCCGTTGTCTGTTGTCCGCTAACAACTTCGTTGTTGAGATTTGGTTGCACTCGCTGAGAAAACGCAAGTGCACTTGCGTTTCGCTCGCTGGCACAAACCTTGTCCGTTGTCTGTTGTCCGTTGTCAATGCTTATGTTTGCCGTGGGGAAGCCCATCTTGCGTCCCTCCCGGTAGCCGCCCACCACCCTGCCGCGCAGGGTATAGCGGTAGCCCAGCAGCTGTGCAGCCTCATCCACCTGGCCCTCTTCCAGCAGATGGCGAATGCGGGTCGAGCTCACAGGCTCTCCATCCTCGATGCAGGCCTCGCCACGCACCACCTCGATGCCCATCTCCTGGCCATAGCGCACATAGTCGTCGAATCCCTCGCTGCGTCCACGCCCGAAGCGGTGGTCATACCCGATGACCAGCACCGCCACGTGTAGCTGATCCCTGAGCACCTGTTGCATGAAGTCGCGTGCCGTCATCGCGGCCATCTGAGGCGTAAAGTCGAGCACCGCCACCTCATCCATCCCTACCTGCCGGAGCAAGGCGGTACGCTCATCGGCAGTGGTCAGCTGGGGACAGTCGCCCCTGCCCAGCACGCTCCTCGGCGATGTGCCGAAGGTGATGGCCATAGCCCTCAGCCCCCGCTCATCAGCGATATGGCGCACCTGAGAGAGCAAGCACTGATGCCCCCGATGCACCCCATCAAACGAACCGATGGTGGCAACAGAACCCAATTGAAAATTGAGAATTGAAAATTGAGAATTAAATGCCAAACTACTCATCTCAAGACCACGTTCATCTTTCATCGTTAACTTCGTCGAAACTACTAACGCTCGGCAGAACTCGCAAACGACCTCTGCTCTCGCTCAATCTCAGTTTTCAATTTTCAATTCCAAGCGCCAATCTGTATTGGCTATCGGGCAATAGGTGTGGAAGCCCAGTGCCTCGGCAGACTTGCAGCTCACCTCCAGGTCATCCACGAAGAGCGTCTCCTCGGGTTCGATCCCCGCCAGCTGAGCCACCTTGAGGAAGGCCTCGGCTGTCGGCTTCAGCTCGTGTATCTCGTGCGAGAGGAATATCTGGTCAAAGTAGTCCTCGGCTCTGTAGCCCTTGTAGTCGAATCGCTTGCGCCCCTCCTCCCAGTGCACTGCATTGGTATTGCTCAAGAGGAACAGACGGTAGCGCTGCTTCAGCTCCAGCAGCGTGTCGAGCTTATACGTGGGGATGTCGAGCAGCAGAGCGCTCCATGCATGGTCAATCTGCTCATCGGTGAGCTCAGGTGCATACACGCGGCGCACCGTGTCGTGAAACTCCGCCACCGTCATCAGTCCCTTCTCGAAGTCCATCAGGTCGGCACGCTGCCCATAGGGGTTGGTCAGCTCGTCGCTCACCTCCACGCCCAGCTGCCGGAACGCCTCCGTGCAACGCGCCTTGTCGAGGTGTATGAGCACCCCACCCCAGTCAAAGATGATATTCTTGATCATTGTCCTTTTTCGTTTTGATAGACAAAGGTAATGGTTTGCTTTTGCATAAGCAAGTATACTAATATGTTATAACTTTTCTATAGAGCACAAATCACTTTTCCAAAGGAGTTTCGTCCCCAAAGCGAGAAAATCTTCTCGTTTTTTCCAAGTTGGCTCCGTCACGACTGATTTGTAATCAACCGTGCATGAGTATAGGGATTTGCAATCCCAACAATATAGTCACAATATGACTAAAAAGCCAGCTTGTCCATCAACGACAAGCTGGCTTTCAGTTTTCAATTCATCTTCCCCTACTCCTCATAGCGAACAGCTTTGAATGATTCCGTTGCGAGAAGAAATAGTGGGGACTTGTTATGCCATGCGCTTCAATATGTCTCGCAAATAGCTATCGCTGACATTCTCAAAGTCAGCCTTATCGTAGATGTAAATCAGTTGTAACTCGTCATCCACTATTCTCAGACGGATGATAACACGTGCCCCGCCGCTTTTTCCACGCCCTTTGGAGGTAACATTCATTCTTACCTTTCTGAGCCCTTCGATTATTTCCACCCCTTGATACGGGTCTACTTGCAAAGAGAGCAGTAAGGATTCGAAGTCTGCTTCTAAGGAACGATGGCGTTTCTTCAAGCGCTTGTAAGCAATCTTGAACTCACCGGAAATCTTGATTCTCATAGCGCACGCAAGCTCTCAACGGCTTCTTCCATAGACATTGCCGAAGCTTTCTCAATTTGCTTCAGCCCTTTTCTGATAGATGCTGCCACTTTGTATGACTCCTCCAGCTTTTGGAGACGGTTCCAACGGCTACGACTCATCTTTACGGTCACAACGTTGGCATCCTGTGCGATAACATAACTCTGCAACATATTCCCTTCTTTTGATTTTTATTGATACAAAGATATAGGTTCGTTTCTATTCTTCCAAAAAAAACGAGTTGTTTTAATGTTAATTCACCTATTAGGATCGCCGAAAGGAGAGCACTTTTCACATAATCCTCCCTATAAATCGGTATATATTTCACATAATCCGCCTTATTTAGTGCTTATATTTCACATAATCCCCATCTTCCAATGTTGGATGTGGGAATTGAGTAACCCTCGACAGAAGCTAAAGAGGAGGTGTATTGTACTTGGTTTCTCGCAGGCTTCGGCAAGAGTTTCGGTAGGACTTTCGGTAGGTTTTTCGGCAGGTTGCGATGGTGCAAATAACATATAATCAGTAAGATATTGTATAGTTTCGGTAGGTTCGCCTACCTGCTGATGTTTTTTGCGACATATTGAGAATGGTTTGTGTATACAGAATCCATATTCCAGAATTTTGTAAAAAAAGTTGCTTTCTTGCCTTTCGAGGGTATGGAGCACTGATGCAATGCTTTGGTTTATAGTGCCTTCGCTCTGCCTTGCAGTGATGATAAAATCAAAAAAAATGTGTTTCTGGTGGTTGGACCTCCTCATGCTTCTTCATTCGGTAGGCGCTGTGACGTGTGCCCTTAGGCTTGATTCCTGATTTTCTCTTTGCACAATTGCTTCCGCGGTAACTACCGCGGTGCTCCTCGGTAGTTAGCGAGGTGTGGCGCGGTAGTTATCGCGCCATACCGCGGTAGTTACCGCGGAATGATTTGAGTAGTGAGAAAAACGGAGGAATGTAAAGCGAAAATCGGCGTTCAGTAGTGCCTTTTCTGATGCCATTATCCACTGAAAATCAACCTGAAATCATTAAAAATATTTGTATTACCTTTGCGAAAGAATTAAGGGATTACACCCTTTCGAGCTCTTTAAAAAAGATCTCGGAATATCGCATCCGATATTCATTCTTCCGCTTAATCGCTATCGCTCGGCATAGACAAACAAGCTTATCTCTGCTCTCGCTTAACCGCGATTTTGCGACAATGAACTTTGAAAAGCTTTTACTAACCCTTAAAACTTATATAATATGACACAAACACCCCCCAAAACCGAAGAACTAAACAACGCACAAACTATGGAAAACCTACCAACTCAAGAACTCAAAAACTTGGACACTCAACCCCTATCGTATGCCGACACCCTGAGAGAAACCATGCAGGAGGAGTTCCCTCTGCTCGGCGAGGTCGCCCAGGGGCTTGTAGCAGCCCCTTTAACCTTAATGAACGCTCAAACAGATGAGGATGGCGTAGTGGTACCCTGCGCCCTGCCCGGCACGATGGTGAAGCATCTGCCGCAGATGATGAGCGAACCCCTCTCAATGTATGAGGATGCCGACATCCGCACCATGCTCCTCATGGCCATGATGCCCACCCTGGGCTCGGCAATGAGTAATGTACGCGTGCGTCACGAGCGTCGTCTCTACTCACTGGGCATGATGAACGTGTGCATCGGCCCCTCCGCCTCGGGCAAGGGCGCCGTGGGTGATGTGGCGAGCCTAGTCGATGAGATCAACGAGATCATCTGCGCCGAGTCGGCACAGGAGATGGTCGACTATCGCAAGAAGCAGAAGCGCTACGAACGATTGGGCAAGCAGCTCGATGGAGCCGCAAGGCGTGACCTCAGCCAGCTGGTAGACATCCATGATATTGCAAGCGATGTGGACGAACCCGAGAAGCCCCTACGCCGCATGCACAAGCTGCCCTCGAAGACCACGGCAGCCAATTACCACAAGCTGCTCTATGCCAATGGAGGCCAAATCTCCTACCTGCACATCCCCGAGCTGGCCGAGCTGAATGCCGCCAACCGCACCGCCTTCGGCGACTTCACGTATATGATGCTGGCGGCACAGAACGAGGAGCCCCTGCACACGGCCCGCAAGACCGACGATGAGGACTTCCGCATCGAGCACACCCGCCTCGCCCTTGTGGCTACGGGTACGGAGTCGTCGGTGCGTGCCTTCATCCCTAACCTCGAAGATGGCCTCTCGACCCGCTTCCTCTACCACAACCTGCCCGCCAAGAGCGACGTGCGCGACGAGATGGATGAAGCGATGGCCGAGGCCTTCAATGATGTGTACTCTCATTATCGTGGTCAGCTCACCGCGATATGGAGCGAGCTGCGCCAGTTTGATGGAAAGACGGATGAGGAGCTGCCCCGCCTGATGCTCAGCGATGCCCATCGTGAGATGATCAATGACTATTACCGTCAGCTGGTGACTTTCATTGCCCTCACCCAGCCAGACAGGGACTTGCGCGCGCCCATCCTGCGCACCCGACTCAACCTCTACCGTATGCTGATGATTATTGCCGTGCTCCGTCGCCACGAAGCTATGGGCACGGCAGAGGGGCTGTTCGAGGAGAAGGTGTTCACCACCACCGAGGAGGACCTCCGCTGGGGATTGGCCTATATCTTCTACACCATGATGCAGACCTCGGCCATCTACAATCGCCTGCGCCGTGAGGAAAAGGATAGGCCCAAGCAACCCAAGGTGAGTGCCCTTGCCTTCTTCCAACTATTGTCCAGGCAGTTCACCACAGCTACGGCCAATAAGATTGGGGAGGAGTTAGGCATCAAGGAGCGTGCCGTAGGGCTACACCTTCGCACACTGTATACCAAAGGATATATACAACGCCTGAAGAAGGGAGTGTACTGCAAGGTGGCGCATGTCGCAAAAAAATATAAGCAGGTTGCATGACCTACCGAAACTACAGGTTATCTTGCTGTTTATCATAACACTTCCGTATTAAGAACCTACCGAAAAACCTACCGATGAACCTACCGAAAGTTATGCGCATGACATAAGACGTTTAGGTATACATTTATATTGTTATCAAAAACTTTTATTATCTTTACACTCATAAAAACAAGAACCTATGAAACGAAACCCAAATACCAAGATTAAGCCGAGCGACAGCAGTCCCGTAATGCACTGTCGTGCCATCCGCCGCCGCAAGATGAATGGCAGTGCCGATAGCCAGGCATGGGGCGTGGGAGCCACCCTCGTACCGCAAGAGAAGATCGACATGGAGGAGATGGGTGCCATTACCCAACAGCGCTGCACGGTGACCCAGTCCGATGTGATAGCCGCATGGAGCATGCTTGAGGTTATCATCGCCGAGGCCCTAGCCAATGGTCAGCGCGTAGAGCTGGGCGAACTAGGCATACTGTCCCTCGACGTACGCACCAAGGAACTCAAGGAGCCGGGCACACGCCTGCGCCCTGCCGACATCGAGGTGGGCAGCGTCAGCTTCAAGCCCGGTGCTCTGTTGCTGAAGCAGCTGCAGAGCGTGACCTTCAAGATAGACAACCACTGCCTCGAGCCCACCGATGCCGAGTCGCTCGATATGGCACTCTACGAGTACTTCGCCGAGAAGGGCAACGAGGCCATCACCGTGAAGCAGTTTGCCATCCTCTGCGGATATAAGGAGACCGCCGCCCGCGCGCTGCTCAAGGAGTACATCGCCCAGGGGGTGATGGAGCACGTCCCCATGAGCCGAGGCTACTACCGCCCCGCGAGAGGACACTTCGGCAGGGAGTGACGAGTAATGGTGATGGGTTAGAGGACACCATCCGGATGAGACTCTTCACTCCTATGAGCAATTGCAAAAAACAGTTTTTTAGTTCTTTTTGACTAAAATTCTTGGTGGATTCAAATAAAGCACGTACTTTTGTATCCGCAAACGGGGGAGACCTCGCATTTGTGTCGGGCTTTTAGCTCAGTTGGTTAGAGCAACAGACTCATAATCTGGAGGTCCTAGGTTCAAGCCCTAGATGGCCCACGACAAAGAAGAGAGAAGCAGATGTGCTTCTCTCTTCTTTCTTTTGCTTATTTGCACTTACAACTCCCCCCCTCTCTCTGTCAAACATCATAGCAATAACATAGTAGTTTACCCAGAGGTCTCTGTCATCCTGAGCGTAGTGAAGGATCTCGCAAACGTCTCATGCGAAGTTCCAGCGCGAGATCCTTCACGTTCGTTCAGGATGACAAAACTTTATTTTGTTTCTAAAACAATGGACTTCAGCTTATTAGTAGTCTATTTCACCAGCACCTTGACCGTCGTGCCATCGCTCATATGGAGGATATTGAGACCCTTCTGCATGGTGGTGATGCGTATGCCGCTGACGTTGTAGATAGCTACCACGGTGGCCTCACTGGAAGTGATCGCTTCCACATCCATGTCGTCCCCCTCTTCTCCATCGCCCAGGTAGAGGAGGCTGAAACCTCCGATAACGCTCCAGTCGCTCGACCTCTTGGCCTCCTTCTTGGCACCGATGGTGAGGTCGCCAATCTCAGTAACCTTGGCCTCTACACTGTTGTATCCCTCCTTAGGCATATATTTGCGGTGGGTATCGAAAGCTTCGCCAGCTGCCACCATGTCATCGGGTACGGGATGACCCTCATACAGTCGGGTCGACCACTCGCCCGTCTCATGGACCTCCGACGGATCGTCAGAGATGGCCATCACATCGGCAGTGTTGGTTCCAGCCGAGACATGGCTGATGTAGAGCTTGACATTGCGCTTGATGCTTCCGTTGGTATAGGCCGAGTAGTGGGCTGTTGCTCCACCATAGCGGTAGAAGGCCTGTGCCTGCAGCTGATATACACCGGCAGGCATACCATAAAGCACCTGGTACATGTCGAAGGTGGTGTTGGAGAACTCGACCATGCCATAGGCCATCGATGTCGGAGCGGGAGAGACGATCCACGAGGTGCAGGCATTGTCCTCAAAGGAGGCCTGCTCGACCACCAGGGCGGTCACATCGAAGGGGTTCTTTCTGCTCGCCTCTACCATGGCATCGGCCATCAGGTAGCGGTTAGTGATTCCCTTGACCTCAAGGATAACGGCTGCGATGTCGCTGTCGGCATATTCGCCTGCTACAAGCTTGGCCTCCACAGCACCCAGCTCCTCGGCAAATGCCTCATTGCCATTCTCCTGCGGGTAGGTAGCAGCTTTGGTATGTGCAGCCGCAACCTGCTCTGCCAGTGGCTTGTAGGCCTCAATGGACACCTTGGCACTTCTCACAGCGGCAGGTATGCCCTCCAATGCGCTTATCCACGCCTCGACATCCGCCGAAGAGGCTGTGCCACCCTTGACGTGGGCGGTATAGGCATCCTTGGCCACTGTCATGGCCTCAACCACAGCCTGCAATGCAGCCTTTGCGGTGGCATTCATCGGTTTGTCCACGAGCGTCAAAGCCTCAGCATACACATCGTTGCCCATAGCGTTGATGCCCTCGATATATTCGTCCACTGTACCCTGGTATACCAGCTTCACATTGTCCATAGCCATATTGGTGGCACTGGTCGAAGAGGTGGCCTTGAGGCCAAACTCCATCTTGCCGTCAGCCGCCACGGTACCGATGATGCTGCGCAGGGTAGCTGTGCGGTTTCTTGCAGAGTTGATGGTCAGTGTCTGGTCGTTGAGGTACAGATGCTGATTCTTTCTCGCAGAATAGCTGTTGTAGTAGGCATATACATTGGCCTCCAGCTTGTACTGGCCCTCGGGCAGATAGGTAAGGGTCTTGCTCAGCGTGCTTACCCCTGCAGCTGTGGTGCGCACATAGGGCGAGGTCAGTGTGCCGGCATTCTCCGTCTCGTCTGTCCATGTGGCCCACGAGCCCGTGTAGGTCCAGTTATTCAAGTCATCAGCTACGCCTGGAATGCGCTCTGCTGTGATGTCAACACCTTCGGCGACCACGGTCTCCTCGGATACAGACTTCACTTCCTCCGCGGTGAGGGCATAGTTGTAGATGCGCACGTCGCTCATCGTTCCCTTGAAGGCGGGGTCGGCATCAAACTGCGAACGACCCAGGTAGCTCATTGCGGGAGCCACATCTGACGGGCGCAGGGTGATGTCTGCGGTGGAGGCGTTGAGCTCTCCATCGATGTAGATGCTCACACCGCTGGTGCCGATGGTCACAGCGATATGCTTCCATGAGCTGGTGCCGAGTGCCGTGGTGGCGTTGAGCCCCTGTACGACACCATCTTTCTTTATCTCAAACCGCATCGTGCTGCCATTGGTAGGCGTGAGGAAGAGATACTCATCCTCGCCATTGCCGAAGTCGAAGATGCGCTGCCAAGCGGTAGTGCTGCCCCCCTTGACCCATGCGGTGAAGGTCATCTGCTCCATGTCGCCCACGTGATAGGGGAGCTTCATGTAGTCATCCTCTCCATCAAATGAGAAGACGGGGCGGCTGCCACTGGTTGTCAGCGTCACTCCATTCAATACGGCATGGAGCTTGTTGCTGCCATTGTCCCTGTTCGATAGGCCGGTCCATTGGGCGATACGGGCATTGTCGGCAGCAGTCTGTCCTGTCGCCTCAGCCGATGCCTCACTCAAGTTATATGCCGCGTCGAGTGCCTTGATGCGGTAGCGCAGGGGCTGTCCCTTACGGCAGGTGTTATCGATGAATGTGGTACCCTTGACCTTACGGCCTATACACTCCCATATACCAACCTCGTCGTTATAGCGGTACACCATGTAGCCGTAGAGGTCGGTTTCGCCGTTGGCGGTCCAAGTCAGTTTCACGGCACCCGACTGTGCTGTTGTCGTCAGCCCCGTGGGAGCCTCAGGAGCGGTGGTCTCCACCTTGCTGTCGGCAGGGATAAACTTCCACAACAGGTTGTCGCCTCCGTTATTGTTCAGCTCCACCACATTGGCACCATTGGCGGTGTTACCCCCAATAACGCCTACGTGCAGTCCCGTGAAGTGGTTGATGATCTGGTAGTACCCGTCGCCCATATAGCGCAAGTGCCAGCGCTGCCACACATTGGGGTTCGTGCTCAAGGCATCCCCATCAGACTGTACCGTCACATTCGCCCCGCTATCCATGGCCCACTGCTGTGCGTCAAGGTAGAGAGGAACGCCCGAGGTGTTGGCGTTACGGATGACCGAGTAGCTGTAGTCGGCGACGATACTTGCTCCGTCGGCATTCTTCATGTACTTGTCGATGGGGTATACGTCCCACGCCTGGTTGTCCTGTCCGCCATCGGCCCATTGGTATACGTTACCGCGCACGGCCCTGCCTCCATTGAGCGAGAGCACCTTGCCAGTGGCCTTGTTGACGATCTTATATTGTCCGTTAATGGGCTCCACAGGCACATCCTCACCGGTATGGATCTGGATGAGGCGCTCGGCATTGGTCTGCCCCTTCTGATAGGCTCCTGTGGGGTCGCCCGGCACCTCCTCGGTGTGGTCATAGGCAGGGCCGTGGCCATCATAGTAGGCCAGTCGGTCCTTAGAGACGAAGGTGAATGCCGAGGCCTTGGCCTGACGCTCCGAGGTACCGATGAAGGCCTCTACGCGCCCGTTCTCGCCCGTATATTTGTTTACCGAGGCTGTCATCCACTCATTGGGGCGCTCCTTATAGGCGAGCTGCGTGCCGCCCTTGATCATGCGGATATACTCTCCTCGGGTGATACCGTCCCATCCCCACCAGGTGCCGGCCACGCCACCATAGTTGATACACACCATCGCCTCCATCACATTGTGCATCTCGTCGGCCACGGGGTACTTGCCATCCTTATAGGCCTGTGCCCAGAATCCCGTATAGTCGGAGAACTTACCACCTGCCAACTGGTGGGTATTGGCATAGTTGACGTTATTCTTTACGGTGGCGTACCACTTGGGAGCCTCAGAGCTGTTGAGTGTGCTGGGGCCGAACACCCTGCCTGCCAACTGGGGCTTTGTCTGCATGATGGCAGCCACGGCATTGAAGTTGGTAGCAGTACCCGTATAGGTCTTCTCGAAGTCGGGTTCATTGAAGGGAGCCACGGCAAACACCTTGTAGCCCTTGCCTTCTACATACTCCACGGCGCGCACGATATCGTTCACATAGTTGGTGCGTGTCGTCTCGTTCCATACGGGAGCACTGGTGAGGTCGCCCAGCTGGTCGCCCAGGTTACCGATACCGCACAGGAGGAAGATGGACTTCACACCCGTCTGCACAATGTTGCGGAGCTCGGTATCCATAGTGTTCTTCTGCTCAGCGGTGAGGGCGTCGTAGGCCTTGTCGAAGCGGCCATTAAACCCCACACGAGCGATGTCGAGGTTCTCCTTGCCGCAGTGGTTGCGTTGCTGGAGGGCAAAGAAGTCCCAGCTCCAGCCACCCATGCCGAACTTGAATTCATACTTCGTGCCCTCATCGGCAATGTTGTAGGGTACACTTACTGCCCAAGGACTCGTAGTCATGGAGCTGCTGGATGTTGTTACATTCTGTGCTATGGAAACGATGCACAATGCTGTTGCGAGACATAAGGAGATGATGCGTTTCATAGTTCTAGGCATTATTTCGCGTTTGAATGCGTAAAGGTATATAAAAGATTGGATATGTGCAATAATAAGCGCAATATGTCGCATCAAACCTCTAGCATACTTGGCACGACTCATAATCTGGAGGTCCTAGATCCAGGCCCTAGATACCACAACAGGAAGAGAAGCCTAGTCTTGGCTTCTCTTCTTTGGGGTTTCTACGATACAAAGAGTCCAACGCTTTCCAGACTCACCCTTATCGCCGTTGCAGTACCTTGGTTCCAGGAGGTACGTCCTCGGTGACCCACACGTTGCCACCGATGACGGCATCGTGCCCGATGGTGATGCGGCCGAGAATTAGTGCAAACCGAACATAGAAGAAATATTCCCGGCAATAATTTGTAATAGTAATTTCACCATCGAACAGGATTGTGTGCGAAAGGAAACACCACGGTAATTCTTCTTAATTCATATTTATAACAGTTGTAGTTGTGTGCACTATTGCGGGGCAAAAGTATAACACAACTACAACTACTACAAGATGTATTTTATCGGATGCTTACCAAAAGCGAGGGGTGCGGTAATTACCGCACCCCTCTTCTGTTGGATTGGTTCAGCGATAAATCATCGCTGAGCCAATTAGGGTCTTAGGTTGTCTGGTTTAGAAGATAACCTTCTTACCGTTGATGATGTAGAGACCACCCTTCAGAGGCTCGAGGACGCGACGTCCATGGAGGTCGAAGATGAAGTCACCTGCATTCTCAGCGTCAACACCGTCGATGCCAGTAGTGTCGGCATTGCCGTTCTCGTCTACGCGACGCATACGGATTGACTCATTAGAAGCAGGATACTCGAAGTCCTTACCGTTACGCAACTCAATCTGCATGTAGAAGCGGAAGGGGTTAACAGTACCCTTCTTGCTCCAAGTACCTGAAGTCAAGTTGAAGTAACCGTACTTAGCATCGAGTTCATCTGTATCAACTGTAGCATAGCTACCGATGAAGCTGAACTTCTCGAAGATAGAAGAACAGTCAAGTATCTCAACCTCAGTAGGCATCAACTTGGCATTCTCAACAACGATGTTGTTCCAGCCTGTCTCCTTAGCACGAATCATGTAAGGATAGTTAGCAGCAAGAACAAATTCAGAATCCTCAATAACTACATAGTCGATAGTAGCCTGCTTGCCCTTATAAGAAGCGTTGTAGATGTAAGCTACCTCGAACTGATCCATCAAGTTTGCAACAGGAACATCGAACGGCAATACGATAGTCTGCCACTCAGTGTCATTGAAGTAACGCTCGTAAGTCAACACTTCAACATTCTTCTCAATCTTGTTGATGTACTCCTCGCAAGCATCCTCGATAGTAAGCTCGGCAAGGTTCTTCTGCTCAACCTGCCAGAATGTGTCGTACTCAACGAGTGCGGCAGTTTCAGCAGGAATTGCGTCAGCAAGAACAGTCATACCCTCAGCAAGAGCAGCCTTAGCAATGAAAGCCTCAACAGGATATTCGCGAACGTTCTTGAGGTTATCAGCATCAAGATATACATTGTTCTTGATTACAGCATCTGCACCAACGTACAAAGTACCAGAGTGAGCAACGTCGCCTGCAGTCTGCATCCAGATAGCAGCCTTGTTACCACCTGTACCCTCGATAGTACCAGCGTTAACAGTGAGGATGTTCTGAGCCTCAACGCCGTTCAAGAACATACGGATAGGACGGTATGTTGACTTGATTTCACCACCGTTGATGATGGTCTCGGCATAAGTATCCTTACCGTTGGTGAGGTTATCGATAGCATAAGCCATTGATGTACCACCGAGGTGCTGGATTGTACCACCGTTCACAGTGAGCTTACCGCCTACCTGGTTAGAGATTACTGAAGAGTAAGCACCCCAACCGCGGTCCTGAGTAGCTTCCAATGTGATAGCACCGGTACCGTCGATTGTCAAGTCACCCTTGTTGGTAATCAAACCATAGCTTGCAGTGCCCTTGTCGGTACCGCTGATTGTCTTACCGTTCAGGTCGATAGCAACCTTAACACCGTTAGCAACAGTGATAGGCTCAAGAGTAATGTCCTTAATCATTGTTACTGTGTTGCCCTGGCAGTTATACTTACCTGTAGCAGCGATAGCGTCCTCAAGTGAAGCATAACCAACGTGACGCCATGAAGCACCGCGTGAAGTAGCCTTCTCATTGGTGTAAGCAACAGCAGGAACAACAGTCCATGTGCCATCGCCATTGTCCTCGAGAGCGTATGCCTCAGGTACGAGTACCTCGTTAGCCCAGAACTGGTGGTTGATATCGGTAGGATATGTACCGCCAACAACCTTAACACCTGTATAGTTCTGACCCTTGGTGTTGAAAATCCATGGTGAACCGTTAGCACCGGTGCCCAAGTTACCAAGGTTGAATGTACCACCCATTACAGCGATGCATTCAGCCTGCTGAGCGTATATGAGTGAACCGTTTGCATTCACAGCATCGGCCTCGTAGTTACCGTTTTCGATTACTACAGCAGAACCCTCGCCGTAAGCAGCAACAAGTGAGTAAACATTAGCGCCGTTAGCGTTAACCTTTACAGAACCGTTACCTGTGAGCGTGAGCTTACCGTTTGTATCCATACCGAATACAGACATCAGCATCTTGCCCTCAGCATTAGCCAACTCCTCAGCAGTAGGAGTAACAGTCACGCTCTTACCGTTGAGGTCGAGAGTAATATTCTTCTCCTTAACAGCCACGATTACCGCATAGTTGTCAGTGATTGTAGCATAACCTGCAGCAGATGTCTCAACATCGGCAATCAAGGTTACAGTCTCACCGCTCTGTGCAGCCTGAACAGCGTCGTTGATAGTAGCGAAGTACTGGTTCTCGGCGTAGTAGTCATTTCTGATAATCTGAGCCACCATGCCATGCTTAGGATCGACGATAACACCGAATGTGCCGTCACCGTTGTCCTTGCAGATGAAGCCTGTAGCAACAGCCTTAGCATCAACAGCAGACTTGAATGTACCGCCGCTTACGAAGCCGTATGCAGGATCATCGTAGCAAGTAACACCCTCGAATGTACCACCGCTTACAGCCACAGCACCCTGCTTCATAGTCTGAGCAGTTACGCCGTTGAGTGCGAAGATACCGTTGAATGTACCGCCAGTCACATTGATTGTGAGGTTTTCAGCACTATTCTTGTTCACAACATATACTGCAAGCTTGTAGTCAGCATAGTCTGTAGTGATAGTACCGCCAGCGATGTTGAGTGCTACGAACGGAGCGTTACCAGAGTTAACGTTGATACCATAACCGTTCTTGCTGTAGATCTCACCACCGTTCATGTTGATAGTAGCCTTAGCCTCTTCACCGTTTGTCCAGTTGAAGATGCGTACAGCTGTCTTCTCAGCAGTGAGCTTACCACCGTTGATAGTAGCTGTGCTACCTGCGTAGTTGTCGAGAGCGTAGCATGCGCCACCACCTACAGAGAGGTTCTCAACATTACCGCTTTCGATGGTGATCACACCATAGTTGCTGATAGTGTTGCTTGCGTATGCGTTAGCAGCGCTAGGAGTTGTTGTCTTGAAGCTGAGCTTACCAGCCTTAGCCTCAGTACCATCCATGATAGTCAAGTTTCCATTGTTCTTGAGCAATGCAGCAGCAGCGCCTGAAGCATCGTTCATAGAAACTGTCTTACCATTGAGGTCGAGAACAACTGTCTTGTCGGCAGGAACAACAACTGTCTCTGTCAACTCAACATCCTTGGCCATAGAAACCTTGTTGCCAAGCTCGTTAACAGCTGCGATAGCCTCAGCGAGAGTAGCGTAACCTACGTTGTGGCCCCATTCGCCGGCCTCGTTAACTGTAGAACCGAGCTTTTCAGTGATGTAAGCCTCAGCCTCAACAACTGTCCAAGTACCGTTATCGTTAGCCCTCACAGCCAAAGTCTCAGGAACCAGAACCTCGAATGGACGGTGCTGGTGGTTGATGTCAATATTGAATGTACCACCATTGACAATCACGTGAAGTTCGTTGTTGCCAAGTGTATTGAACATCCAAGGATAGTTAGCTGTGTTAGAAACCTGATCGCAATGGAAGTTACCACCGTTGACAGTGATTACCTCGTTAGCATCGGTGAAGAACATTGCGTTAGAAACCTTACCAACAGTAGTGTAGTTACCACCGTCAACAGTAATCTTACCGCTGTTGCTCTTGTCTTTCTGTGCGCTTTCGCTTACGAACACGCTGTAAACCGCAGCATCGTTAAGGTTTACTGTAACAGCACCGTTCTTCGCGTCACTGTTGTCAGTCAATGTCAAGTGACCGCCAAGGTCAGCAGAGAACACACCGAGGAGCATCTTACTCTTAGCGCTTGCCAAGTCGGCAGCTGCAGCGTCGACAGTAACGTTCTTACCATTGAGGTCGAGAGTGATTGCCTTACCCTTAACATTTACAAGGACAGCATAGCCGTCGTCCTGAGTTGCGAGGGTCTTGGTATCCAATGTCACGTCAGCAAGGAGAGTTACTGTCTCGCCACTCTTAGCAGCGTCGATAGCCTCAAGGAATGAAGCATAACCCACACCGTTTGCAGAAGCTACAGAAGAGGTGATACCCCAAACGCCATTATTGTTGGCAATAGCAAATGACTCATGTACATTAGAAGGAAGAACGGTTGCACCATCCTTCAATGCAGCATTGGCAACAGAGATTTCAACGGGGAAGTTAGCAGCACCAGCACCTGATACATATACATCACCCTTAATCTCAGCAGTCTCAGCAACGGTCAAGTCACCAGGGTTAGCATTTGCATTGGCATTCTGCATCCAGATGGACTTGTTGGCACCTTCGATTGTACCGCCGTTTACGGTGAGGATGTTCTGAGCCTCTGTGCCGTTCAAGAACTGACGTACTGCACGGTAGGTAGACTTCATTGTACCACCGTTGATGATGGTCTCGGCATATGTACCCTTACCGTTTGTGAGGTTGTCGATAGCATAAGCCATGTCTGTACCGCCAAGGTGCTCGATGGTACCACCGTTAACAGTGAGCTTACCACGCTGGTTAGAGATTACAGAAGAGTAAGCATCCCAACCGCGGTTGTTAGTAGCTGTCAAAGTGATGGCACCGTTACCAGCCGTGTCGTTGATTGTCAACTCTGCACCAGGGTTGATGTTGATCAAGCCGTAGCTCTTTGTAGTATTGTCAGTACCAGTGATTGTCTTGCCGTTGAGGTCAAGAGTTACCTTCTTGCCTGTAGGAATAGCGATAGGCTCTGTAGCGGTAATGTCGATGATCAATGTGATCACGTCAGTTTCCTTAGCAACCTCAATAGCCTTAGCAATAGAGGTGTAGTACTTAGTACCGATAGTAGCAACGAATGATTCGCCTGTTCCATAGCTACCACCTACCCAAGGCTGGGGAGCATTACAGTTGTTAACCAATACGTTACCACCGTCGCCAGAACCAAGTTCGCCAACGATGTAAGCAACATTCTTGTTACCGCTTACTGTTACATTTGTGACTGTACAGTTGGTAATCTTGTTACCGTCCAATGCGAGACCTGCGATACCGGCCACACCGTTAGCACCAGAGATAGCGAGGTTTTCTACGGTACAGTTCTCTATGATTGCATTGGCATCGCTGTAACCAGTGATACCACCTACAAAGCGCTCACCCTTGATGTAAGAACCTGCGTTTGCAAGTACCTTAGTGTTAGTGATAGAACCCATAGCACGGTAGCTATAACCAACGATAGCACCTACACCGAATGTCTGTGGAGCGTAAACCTTGATGTCACCCTTCACGGTCACATTGTCGACGTTCAACTTACCACCGTTGTTGTTAGCAAAGCCAACGAGGATACCCACGCAGTGGTAGTCCTTGCCTGTTTCAGCACCAGTAAAGTTAACTGCTGCATTCTCAATTACGAGGTTCTTGATAGTCACACCACCGTATGTGTAACCGAAGAGACCACCGCAGAGGTAGTTGTCAGCATCAGCATAAGGCTTGATTTTGAGGTTCTTGATAGTATGGTTCTTACCATCGAAGTTACCGTCGAATGAGTAGTTGTGACCGTCACCGATACCAACTGTCCATTCTGCATTTGCAAGGTCGATGTCAGCACCAAGAGCTACCCAAACGCCAGGAGCGTTGTACTTGGTTTCGCCCTTGTTTACGCTCTCGCGGAAGAGTTCGAGTTCCTTAACAGAAGTAATCATATAAGGAGCAGCCTCTGTTCCGTCACCATCGAGACCTGCAACAACAGCATAGTAGCCGTTTTCGGCATTCTTATCAAATGTGAATCCATCACCAATAAGAGCACCATTTGTAGCAGTCATAGCAGCTTCAGTGAACTTACCGCCGGTGATGATGCCTGCAAGTGCAGCAGGGTCAGTGCAACCAATCTTGGTGGTGAAGGTACCGCCAGTAATTGAAGCAGAAGTTACAGTGTTGTTCTCACCTACATTGGTCATGAAGATTGATGAGCCGTCGCGACCATTAGGACCGAATGTACCGCCATCTACAGCGATAGTCACGTCACCCTGGTTAGGCTGCAACCATACCTGACCGTCGAACTCACCACCATTGATAGCGAGTGCGCCGCCATTGATGCGTACTGAGCGATAGTTGGGAGTTGAAATAACACCACCGTTGATTGTGGTAGAGCCCTTAGCCTGCTGGATAGCAGCTATCATATGTGTGGCGAATTCCTGAGCTCCGAGGTGCTGGATTGTAGCGCCTTCCTCAACTACGAGTGTACCATAGTTGTTGATGGTGTATGAGCCCCAACCGAATGAACGATCACCAGCGCTTGTATCAGTGAAGCTGAGTGTACCGTTCTTGATGGTGAGGTTACCCAAGTTCTTAATCATCTCATAAGAAGCTGCGCAAGCCTTAGAGTGGCTTACTGTCTTGCCTTTGAGGTCGAGAACACGTGTCTCATCCTTAGCGACTGTTACAGGAACAAGAAGCTCTACCTCATCACCATCGGCAGCAAGTGCTGCATCAAGTGTAGTATAGTAAGCATCACCAATGCGTGCCTCTACCTTAGCAACAGGAGTTGTAGGCTTGTCAGCATGTACAGCACCGGCAACAGCATCCGTATTGACATTCTCTATTGTGGTGTTGGCAATAGTCACCTTACCTGAAGTGATTGTACCTGCAACCACACCGACAGCGTTTTTCCAGTTAGCGTGATTTGATGCAAGAACAACATCCTTAACAGCGTTATCAGCCGCAGAACCTCCTGCAAGCATTATACCTGCAACACCACCGGCAGCAGCGTTGTTGGCTGTAATGCTCACGTTCTCGACACTATTGCTAAGCAACTGAATCTTGTTAGAAGCATAACCTACAGCACCACCAACGTAAGACAAACCTACGATAGCAGAACCAGAGTTACCCTTTACTTCACAGTTCTTAACAACTAATTCAGGGCTGTAATAGTCATAACCCAGGATTGCACCTACACCAACTGCATTCTTAGCATTGATGTTGATGTCACCGGTCACCTTCACGTTTTCAATAGAGCCCTTAGCGTTGTAAGCGAAACCTACCACAGCGGCAACGTTGTTACCTGTGAAGTCACCTGTATTAATAGTTACGTTCTCAATAGTGAAGTTCTTTACTACAGCATTACCACCGATAGCGCCGAAGAGACCTGTACAGATGTAGCCATCAGCCTTCTGAGCTGTCTCTACTGATTTAAGGTTCTTGATGGTATGGTTCGTACCATCGAAAATACCGTCGAATGTGTTAGCGCAGTCATCACCGATGTTCACGCTCCAGTCATTACCAGCCATGTCGATGTCAGCGTTCAAAGCTACACAAAGACCATCTTTGTTGTACTTAGTAGAACCTGCGTTAACGCTGTTGCGGAAGATTTCGAGCTCGGCAACATTATTAATAAGGTATGGAGCCTCGGCTGTACCCTTACCTGCAAGACCTGCACCGTGGATGCCGTCGTAAGTGAGGTTCGTGTTGTTGAGTGCTACTACAACATTACCTGTAGCAACCTCAGCAGGGAGTGCCACACCAGCCTCGTACTCTGTAGTACCGATAACCATCCACTTTTCGTCTGTGTTCTCAGCAGTGAATATATTCTCACCTGTGAATGTTACGTTGCTTTCTGCATTAACCTTGCGAACTACAACGGGGATGAATGCAGTTACCTCGTTGCTTTCGATAACGGCGTTGTTGTTGTAAGTGTCAGCATCGATGCGGATACCGTAGGTAGCAACATCGATAGTAGAACCCTTAACAGTTACACCCTGTACAGTACCAAGAGCGAATGCACCCTTAGAGTCTGTTACCTTAACGTTCTCAATTGTGAGGTTCCAGCCGCTTGTGTTCTGCAAGAATGAGTGCAGGCCTGTACCTGTACAATCCTTGATAACCACGCTGTGGCTTGACTTCAAGCGAACAGCAACGTCGCCATCGTTACCTGAACCGGTGAAAGTACAGCCCTCGATTGTGAGACGTGGATAGTGGTTTGTATTAACTGAAGAGATGAAGTCAACTTTAGCATCAGCAGTATCAACAAACTTGATATCCTTGATTGTGATACGGCGGTTGTCGTTAGTATCGCTCAAAGAGTTAACTGAGATTGAACCCTTGAACTGCTTGCCAGCACCATCGAGTGTGTAGTGGAGACCTACCTTCTCGGTAAGAGTTACATTACCTGTTACATTGTCAACCAATGTGATGGTCCCACCATCCTTAACTGCATTGACAGCAGCCTGGAGGGAAGCGAACTTCTGTGTACCGATAACAGCAACAGCAGTTTTTACGTTAGCTGCAGTGAAACCGTTAGCGTTGAGCTTCACACCTGCAGGCAGAATAATCTCCTCAGTTGTATTGCGCAACAGAGCGATGTTTGTAGCATTGGTAGCGGCTGCGTTGGCAACAGAAGTGTGGCAAGAGATAATCTTACCATCAGCGTCGGTTACAGCAGCAACGATCTTGTTCAAGTCATCGGGACCGTTGAGAACAACATCACCACCGCTAACACGTGTGCCGTCAACCCAAAGTTCAACCTTGGCAGGCATGTTGCTGATAGAGGGAGCTGTTGTCCACTCCATTGTCCAGTACTCGTCGGTGTTTGCAGCAGCGTTGAACTTGAGGTTCCAAGAAACGTTTACATTACCGTTGATGATACCGCCAATGTTGTTCAGACTTGTTGTACCCATTACGTCGCCATTGGCATCGAGCACCTTAATAACGAAGCTCTCCTTAGCGTTACCCCAAGTCTCACCCCAGATACCGTCAGCACCTGTGTAACCGTTGAAGTTGTCACCCTTGGCAACAACCTTAAAGCCTTCGGCATTAACAACACCACCTGCATCGATGACGTTATAAGCAGCATCGGTATTTGCTGCGAGTGTGTTGCCTGTAGCAGTTACAGCGAGCTTGTTGCCTGTAGTGTAAGACTTGATGTCTACATAAGCACCTTCAACAGTGTTGCCTGTGAATGTAACCTTCTCCTTAGCACTTACACCAACACCAGCATCGGTCAATTTGTTGCCTGTGATAGTTACAGTCTTCACATCCTGAGCGTTCTCGTTGTCAGTGATACCACGCTTCCAGTTGATGAACTCACTGTTTGTGATAGCGATAGCGAGGTTACCAACATTTGCACCTGCACCCTCACCAAAGATGATTGCTCTACAGTTGAGAGTCTCATCCTTACCGATGAACTTACAGCCGTCAACAGTCAAGTTACCCTTTGAAGATATTGCGCGGAAACGACTATCTGTTACCTCGCTCATATCAACGATAAGGTTCTTAACAGTTGCATCAGCCTCGAAACGGAAAGGAGCCTGATAGTTGTTGTCATTTACAGAAGCAGTAAACTTGATTGTCTTGTCGTTACCGTTAATTGTCACAGGAACTGTGAACTTACCACCAGTGTTACGTGCATCCCAGTTATAGTCAACAGTCACGTCTGATACAATTTCGATTGTACAACCGCTTGTAGCAGCCTTGAATGCCTCCTCAAGTGTCGCATACTTCTTGTCACCAACCTTGGCAACAGCCTTTGCGATACCGAATGAGCCGTCTGCGTTCTGCTGTGTCATGAAGCCATCAGCACACCAGTTGCTTACATCCTGTGTATATGTACCACCGGTAATGGCAACGTTAGCACCGTCGGCAGCTGTGATGGCACCGCTGATGTTACCGGCACTCTGCATTGCAGAAGCTGCATCCAGTGTCATTGTATTGTTGCCAAGAGCAAGAGTAGCACCCTCGTTAACGTTTACTGTACCACCGAGTACCTCGAGCTGTGTCTTGGCATTAGAACCGATAGTCAAGTTACCAGCAACATTTACAGTACCGTTGATACCGCCGTGCTCGTCAACAGCACCCTGTACGTTGTTCTGCTGTGAAGTAGTTACCACAGAACTTGTAGCGTCGATGTTGAGTACACCATCGATGCGGAGGCTACCAGTTGTACCGCGAGAATTGTTTGTGAAGTTATATGTAACGTTCTTACCGTTCTTGATATAATTCTTTGCTGCAAGAACAGATTTGTTGAATGTTACATCCCACTTTGCTGCATCAGCACCCGGTCCAGCTGCATTAGTGAAGCTTGTTGCCGAAACGTAGCAGTTCTCGAAGTTCCAGTCATAAGTACCCTGTGCACTCTTCCAGCTTGAGTTGCCAAATTCCACATAAGCATTCTTGGCTGTGATGTTACCTGTACCTGTACCACCTACGCTCACACCGCTTGTGCTGTTGAACTTCAAAGAAGGAGTCTGGCCTGCGGGGTTGAATGTAGAAGCATCGGCGATAGTACCATTTACAGTGATGTTACGGTCGTAACCCAATGTAAAGCGAGAGATCAAGAGGTTTGCCCCCTCGTTAACCACCAAGTGGAAAGGAGTACCGTTGATACCTGTTGTAATGCTGTTTGCACCGTAGAAGTTTACGTCGTTATAGAAACGTGTAGTACCTGTACCCTCGATGGTAGCAGCAGTGAGCTTGGTAGCAGTGAACTTCACCTCACCATTGTTGGTCAACTTCTTGCCGTTTGATACAAGTGTACCCTTAACGTCCATTGTACCCTTAGCGCGTACAATGAAGTCCTGAGTGTGCTCGAATGTAGAAGAAGCGTCAACTGTCAACTCACCCTTACCTTCGCGACCGATACCCATACCGTTGTGGTTGTTCACAACGAGCTTAGAGTTGTTAGCCAATGCCAAGGTTGCATTAGCGTCCTCGCCGTTCTCTGTCTCAGAAGCAGGACGACCGTTGAGGTCGAAACCGTTCTTTACTGTGAGAGAAGATTTGTCGAGAGTCATCGCACCCTTATTAATAAGGTAGTCGAGCTCGATTGTAGATTCCTTGATAACCAGAGTACCGTCGTACTTGTCGGCAGTTTCATTCTCGCGGCCCGATACGTGGATACCATATGTAGCCTGATTAGAAGCAGAGGTAAGGTTCGCATTGTCGAATGTAAGCTTTGCATTGCCTACACCACCACGACCTACGAACAAGAAGCCCTTGCTCCAGTCAACCGTTGCAGTACCGGTGATGGTAACGCTCTTGCCATACAATGAACCGTTCATGGCGATAGGAGTGTAGTCGTCGCGCCACTGGAGGCTGATGGTCTCACCATCCTTAGCTGCTGCAAGCGCATCGGCAAGTGAGAAATACTTAGCGCTGCCAATCAATGCAACGATTTGTCCTTCTTGAACACCGTATGTGCCATTGCCCAATTCAATGGGAGCGTAACCCTTAGCGCAGAAAGCTTCAGCTACAGGCTGACTGAATGTACCGCCGCTGATGAATCCCTTGACGTTGGTTTGTGTAATCTCTCCGTTGAATGTACCGCCGCTTACAGAAGCGTTGATATCGATTGTTGCACTATTGCTACCACCAAGGTAAAGAACATCGCTCTTGTACTCGTTAGCATTGAATGTACCGCCAGTGATATTCAAAACAGCCTTGTTCGCATTAGCACTTGCATTCTGAACGATCACGCGACCGGTGAAGTCACCATTGCTGATGTTGAGAGTACCTGTCTTAGTGGTAGAGTTAGCGAAGATACGTACAGCCTGACGCTTTGAGGTGATTACGCCACCCTCGATGTTGACAGTCACGTCGCCAGCACCGCCGTTAGTGCGACCATCGATAGCGTAAGCAATAGTTGCATGGTCGTAGGTGAGGTTCTCTATAATGCCGTTCTTCACAGTCAATACAGAGCCTGGCTCTGATGTGATAGTGTTAGCTGCGTAGGTTGTACCCAAATTTGCTCCAGCGTAGGTATAGCTGAGCTTTCCTCCATTGCTGCTATCAACGATTGTCAAGTTACCCTTATTGCTGATCATAGCGTGGTTAGCTGTAGCATCTTTGGTATAAGCCATTGATGCAGTCTTGCCATTAAGGTCAAGTGTGATATTCTGACCTGCGGCAACAGTCCAAGTCTCATCAAGTGCAACGTCGCTCAAGAGTTTGATAGTAGCCTCTTTTTCTTGGGGAACAAATTTGCTGAACACTTCGTTGGCATCCATAAATTGATAGCCATTGTATTCAACAGCGAAGTTGACGGTCTGACCTTTATTAATGAGCACATTATTTGTTGCATCGGTAGCAACAGTAGCCCACTGTGCCTGAGCACCTTCGGTCAGTACTTGTGCGTTGGCATTGGTCACTTGGATCTTATTGCCAGTCGCGCCTTCCTTAAGCAAGAATGCAGCCTGTACAGCTTGATTTGCATCATTTCCGGCAACAGCCTTAATAACCGCCTTCTCGTGATTTACAGTAATCGTGTTGTTTTTGCCTTCAATAACAACTGTACCGAACATACCGCTCGCTGCAGAATTGAGGTTAGTACCTGTGTAAGTACCATTACCCATCGTTACGGTAGTATTGTTGGCACCTTCCTTCAAGTAAAGAGCTGCGAGACCGCTAATCTTTACACTTGAAGAAAACTCAATGTTATTGGTTACGCGTACGAAAGAGATGATACCATAACCTGTCTCACCGGCATCAATAGTCGCATTCGAAACACGAACACGATATGTAGCCGCTGAACCGCCTACAGTCAAAGGTTGAGAGTTGACACCATGTGCAATCAACTTCGCGCCTCCTTTAACTTCGAGCGCAATTTTGCCTGTACGCATATCAATACAACGTCCATAAGGGTTGTCGTTCTTGATAGTTACATTGTTGAACTCAACATCAGCTTTTGAGTTGCTGTTGATGTACACGCGGATACCGTCTTTGAACGTTCCGCAATCGATTGTCTTCTTGTTACCATTGATGGTAAGTGCTTTCTCGATGCGCAGACCTGCCGTCGGGTCATCTGCATAGCCACCAGTCAATGTGACATTCTTCAACAATACGATTTCATCTCCTGCTGCAGCTGCCTTGACAGCCTCTGCGAGTGTCCCGTAGGTAGTTGTTCCTATCTTTGCTTCTTGTGCATTGACAGAAATAGCGAAACCGGACAACATCACCGCAAGAGCAAAAATGAATTGCTTTAGTTTCATAAATGAAATAATTTAGTTAATAAATAAAATGTTAGTTTTTTTCTTTCGAATACCTTATACAAGGTGCTCATGTTGTTTCCTGTGTTTTGTCTGTCTTTCCTTTCTGTTTCGTAATGTTGATTTTTAATTGTTAATACTCATGTTTTTTAACGTTTTATACTAATTTTATCCAGTTGTCAGCCGTATATTACAATCCCCCTCCCAATAACGAAGATATCGGTCTATATTTGCGCGAATGTCTAATAAATTGATATTCATGCAGATATAGACTATCCCCTGATTGGAGTAGACCAATGATAATATACAACGAGCTAAGGTATAAACTTTTTGAAAAATAAACAAATAAACTTGAATTTTTAACACTCAAGATTGGAGGCAGGAGATCGCAGTCTTCTCGGGGTCTGTTACAAAATTACCGCTAATGTGTTTTTGGTAATGATAGGGTGTGTTTGGGATGTTGGGTAACTCCTGTGCTATTGCAAAAATGAGGGCACGGAAATCTCCGTGCCCTCATTACTATAGATCATAGAGCTGTAAACTCTACTTGCTTGTTTTAATCCCAAAGGTTGCCCCAGCCGCCGCGACGCTCGTTGGAGAATTCACCATCTCCTCCTTCGTCAGTACTACCACCAGGAATAGTTGATCCGCCTGTACTTGCTTCCAAAAAGGCGATCTCTGCCATAAACTCCTCCACTACCATTTCAGGCTTTACATACTCTTTTTTTACCATAGTCTTTCTTGTTTTTATTATTCCCACGAGTGGCTTTCACCACCCGTGGGAGGGTTAATGCAAATCTTTGTTTAGAAAATAACCTTTTTACCGTTCACGATGTAGATACCACCCTTCTGAGGCTCAAGGACGCGACGGCCGTGGAGGTCGTAGATGTAGTCTGAGGCCTGCTCGTTGTCAAATTCGTAGAACTTGATGCCGGTAGTCTCATCCTCGCTTTCCTCACCAATGACGCGCATACGAATCGACTCTGCATGAGCACTGCTAGAAATGAATGGTGAGCCATCCTTAGCTATAATAGACATGTATACACGGAAAGGAGGCAAACCGGCAGTTACACCCATCTTTTTGAACTCGCCTTTCTTGGTAACAGCATAACAAGGAGTGGTATCGTTACCAGTCAGTACAGAGGGAATAGATCTTGTATATGTACCTGCAAATACGAAACGATTTACAGTAGAACCAGACTCGACTGAATTCATATTCTCAGCTGCTGTGCTGTACAATTTAGCATTCTCAAATACAAGCTCAAGATCCAAATCCGCGTTCTCTGAAGATTTAGCTCTTATAGCATACGGGAAGTTGGCTTTCAACGTGCCTTCATTAATCAATATTAGATGAACCTCAGGTGCCTTTTCCATATTAATTTTGCCATTTACTACTTCAAAGTGAACATCAAGGTAGTATGCCACATCGTAACCACGCTTAGTCAACTCCTCAACAGGAATCTCGAACGGAACGTAGATTGATTGCCATACATCTGCTGTTGGAATTGTACGCTTGTAAGTCAATTCACCAACTGTTTTCTCAACCAAGTTCTCAAAAGGTGTATAATCATCATCCACGATAGTCTTCTCGTCGATGTAACGGTAATCTACTGTCCATGTACCATCGGCATTCTGTACAGGTACATAGTACTCGGCACACCAGTCATCAGCGATAGGTGTGGTGAAGATACCGCTTGAGATAGCGATGGCAGCCTTACCTGTGCGCTCAATCTTACCAGTGATAGTGATTACATCATCATCAGCAGTCTTCTGAACATATACCTTGGGAAGCTCGTAGCCGGCGGCAGTCTTGTCGCAAGCGTCGAAGGCAAATGCCTTGTCGCCCTCATTGTTGGCAATGATGTCGGTGTTGCCAGTGATGAGGACCTCACCGCTGTTGTTAGAGAGTACATAAGAGTCACCGTCGGTAGCTGACCACTTGTCGAGGTTTGTACCATCGAGGGTCATATCCTCTACAGTGAGGTTAGCATAGTTCTGAACGAGGATGTAGAACTTGTCGGCAGCCTCGGCAGCAACGTCCAATGTACCATTCTGCAAGGTAACATTGTTACCCTTCAAAATCTGGAAGCCGTTTGACTCAGTACCATTAGAACCAACACCTTCATTGAAGGTATAGGTCTTCTCGTTGAAGTCGATAGTTACATCCTTGTTGATTACCAAGCCTGCGCCTGTAACGTGAGCGAGCAGTGTTACAACCTCATCAGCCTCGGCAGCCTCAACAGCTGCAGCCAATGTAGCGTAACCCACCTTGCGAGCATTGTCACCAGGCTCGTTAACAGTAGAACCAATCATCTCAGTAATGTAAGCTACCGCAGGAACAACTGTCCAAGTTCCGTCACCGTTAGGATTAACAGCCGAAGTCTCGGCAATCTTAACCTCGAACGGACGGTGCTGGTGATTAACGTCAACGTTGAATGTACCACCGTTAACAATCACGTGACGTTCGTTGTTACCATAGGTATTGAACATCCAAGGATAAGAAGCTGTTGTAGTTGCGCCGTCGCAGTAGAAGTTACCACCGTTAACGGTGATTACCTCGTTTGCATCGGTGAAGAACATAGCGTTAGAAACCTTACCTACAGTAGTGTAGTTACCACCGTTTACAGTAATCTTACCGTTGTTGCTCTTGTCGCTCAGTGAGCTTTCGCTTACGAACACGCTGTAAATATTAGCGTCGTTAACGTTTACTGTAACGGCACCGTTCTTAGCGTCAGAGTTGTCGGTCAATGTCAGGTGACCACCAAGGTCGGCCGAGAACACACCAAGCAACATCTTGCCAGCGTTCTCCAAGTCGGCAGCCGCAGCGTCAACAGTAATGTTCTTGCCATTGAGGTCGAGAGTCACTGCCTTACCAGCAACGTTGATGATAGTTGCATAACCGTCGTTCTGAGTTGCAAGGGTCTTGGTATCCAATGTTACATTGTCCAACATCTTCACTGTCTCGCCATCCTGTGCTGCGTCGAATGCAGCACGGAGATCAAGGAACTTCTTGGTGCCTACCTCAGCCACTACGCCTTTGTAGATTGCATATTGGCTGGTGCTCAATGTAGCGTCGCCAAGTGTGTTGCCGCCAGCAAACACGAATGTGTTGTACACCGTTGTGTTGCGCTCCCACATCTTGATGGCCTCAGTTGCACCGCTGAAGTCACTGTTTGTGATGGTGTAGGTCTTGGTGCCATAGTTAGAGTTGTAGATAGCTGCAATCGCAACATTCTCGACTTTGAGTCCATCGATGGTCACACCGTTAGAGTAGTCGATCTTCAGTGCGTAGTTGGTGCTCATTACCTTAACATCCTTGATTGACAGCTCATTATTGGCGTGAGACAGCTGCAGGAATCCATAACCGTAATTCTGTGCTGTTACATCCTTAATTACCACACTGCCTGTACGTGCCACGTTCACTGCATAGCTGTTCATTCCCTGACCGTCGAAGTTACAGTTCACGATGGTGACATTGCCGCCATTGTAGTTCTTGCTCTTGGAGATCTGACCCTTAACGAAGTTCAGGTTCTGTACTGTCACATTCACTTTGTTGAGTGTCATTGTACCAGTGTACTGCATGCCTGCACCCTCGATAATGAGGTTCTTGCTTACAGTCACGTCCTCTTCTGTGTTGCCAATCAAGGTAATTGTCTCACCTGCCTGAGCAGCAGCGATAGCCTCGGCGAGAGTCTTGTAGCTTGCGCCATTGCTGCGCTGAGCCACGAGGTTATCAAGACCCTCCTGAGCCTTGGTAGCACCTGTCACCTCAACTTCAGCAAAGTACTGTGACCAGTCCTCATCAACCCATACGAAGTTCACCTGATCCTCTACAACATTCTCGATGTTCACGTTGGCAGCAGCAATCTGTGCACCGGCCTTAGAGCTTACCAAAACGGCAGCCTTCTTAGCAGTTTTGAATACTGTACCGTTAACAGTCAATGTAACCTGAGCAGGAGCATCGATGTACTGGTCGGCAATCTTGATACCGCGACCGCCGTTGGTAGCGTTGATAGCACCGCCGTTAACAGTCACAGCCTGGCCATTGCCGTTAACCCACAAGCCATAGTAGCCGTTAGCCTCGTTGATTTTTACATTGTTCAATGTAGCACCACCCTGAACAGCTATACCATTATTAATAGTAACGTCGGTCATTTCAACGGGTGAGCTGAAGATGATGGCGTGGGTGTTCCAAGCACCGCTGGTGTCGCCATGGCCAGTCTTTTCGATAGTCATGTCGTTGAACGCCACCTTACCTGCAGCAGCAGCCAGGCCGAATGATGACCAGTCGCTGTTGGTCTGGTTCAAGGTAAGAGTATTGCCGTTACCGTTGATGGTTACAGAAGTTGTCTCGGCAGTACCGTAAGCCTCACGTGCACCGTAGTCGAGTGTAGCGTCGGCCAACAGCTCGATAACCACGTCACCTGAACCGATGGCTGCGATAGCCTCGGCAAGAGTAGCGTAGTAGCTGTCGCCCATCTTGATATTGGCCTTTGCTATGCCAAATGTGCCGTCGCCGTTGTCAACAGCCATCAAGCCTGCAGCAACAAAGTTGGTACCCTGGCCCTCGGCAGCATTGTCAGCGGGGTTGAAGCCTACGAATGTACCACCGTAAACAGTGATATCAGAAGTCTCGCGAGTAGAGTCGTACTCGTTGAGTACATAGGTAACATTATCTGATGAGAATTTACCGCCGTAAATCTCAGCTTTACCAGAGTGCTGTACATACACAGCCTCGGTAAGACCGTGGAAGTTACCGCCGTAAACCTTTACAAGACCACCACCTACATAGAGAGCCTGCTTACCGCTTACAGTGCCTTTACCATTGATAGTAACCTCAACGTCGTCACCTTCTACATAGAGTGCAGTACGAGCATCGCGAGTGATGTTATACTCACCCAAGTCGAGAGTGATAGACTTGTCAATTGTAAGGAGCGCATCGAGCTCTACGTTGCGGAGGAGAGTTACTGCATCGCCTGCCTCGGCAGCCTCAACAGCCTCGGCAAGAGTACCGCAAACCTTTGTACCCACAACTGCATCGGCATTGACAACAGCATAGCCGCTGGTGCAGAAGTCGTCCTTGCCCATCTCGTTGACACCCTTGAAGTTGAAGGTGATCTTGTAGGTCTGGTTACGCTCCCAGATGTAGAGAGGATTCTCGCTACCGGTGAATGAACAGTTGTTCAAAACAACGTTACGTCCGCTATAGTTCTGAAGCATTACGCCATACTCTACATTCTCTGCCACAAAGTTGTTGAGTGTAACATTTGTTCCACGTGCAGAGTGCACACCATAGTTTACATCCTTAACAGTTACATCCGTAACAGTTACATTTGCTATTGCGCTATTAGCATAGAGGAAACCATAGGTGTAGTCAGTTGCTTCACAATTCTCAACTGTGAGGTTGGTTGTACTTGACTGTGACTTGAGGGCGTATACACGGTCACCTGCACCGTTGAACTTCACATTCTTCACTGTGAATGAACCGTTGGTCTTCTTGAACTCTATTGCACCGGTGAATGTTTTGCCGTCACCATCGATGGTGAGGTTCTTGGTCAATACAACAGTAGCAGCCTCAGTAGCATCGTCAATCAAAGTGATGGTTGAACCTGCAGGAGCAGCAGCAACAGCAGCAGCGAATGTCTCGTACTTAGCCTCGCCAACCTGTGCTACGTAGTGCTTCTTAACGATAGTGTAAGCACCGTCGGCATAAGCTACTTTGTAATCGTCCATTGCTGTTACGTTCAAGCCCTGGGCACCGTTTACAACACCCTCGGCACCGTTGATAACGATGTTACCGTTCAATGTACCGTTCATGTTGAGAGTAGCTGATACCTCAACGTTACCGTTTACAATAGCATCCTTGGCAACAGTTACTGTGGGAGCTGCGTAGCTTGCATACTTACATGCATCCAATGCCACAGCGTCGCTGCTGATTACAGAACCGTTAACAATATTTACTGTACCGCTGTTGTTTGACAATACATACTGGATTGCGTCTGTAGCGTCAACAAGCTTCATGTTGTTAACAGTGAGGTTTGCATAGTTGTTGATGAGCATCTTGATGTTCTCACCCTCTGAAGTCAATGTACCGTTCATCAAGGTTACGTTGTTCTCCTTGAGGATCTGGAGAGCAAGTGTCTGTGTACCTGCTGAACCAACGCCTGCGTTTGCAGTGTAGGTCTTTTCATTGAAGTCGATAGTGATATCCTTATCAATTACAACGCCTGCGCCTGTAGCATTGCGGAGAAGAGTAACTGTCTGGCCTGCCTGTGCAAACTCAACAGCAGCTTTAAGAGTTGCGAAAGCGTGATAGTTATCAGAACCAGCGTATGTGATCGCTGCAACCATTACAGCAACGCCCTCGGCAGAACCGTTGATAGTTACTGTACCATTCTCGGCACCGTTTCTACCCTTCATAGAGTCAGAACCATCGGTAACGTTGATAGTAGAGTTTGTAGCAACGATTGAACCACCTACGGCCTCCTTATTCAAGCTGAGAGCTGCATAAGCCTCACCTGTAGTTGTGTTGTTGTCGTTACAGTTTACTGTACTGTTATCAACAGTCACCTGTGCACCTGCAGCAGAAACGTTAACTGTGCAGAGACCGTTCAATGTAGAGTTGTTGATTGCAACAACTGCATTAGCAGCAGAACCTGCAACGTTAACAGTGTAGTTAGCTGCAGTAGCAGTAACGCCATCGATTGTTACGTTTGTAGCGTTCTGGATAACGTTGATTGCACGCTGACCCTTAGCATCGATAGTAAGGTTCTTGATAGTAACACCCTTAGCACCGCTCACGTTGATGGCGCGAGCTTCTGAACCTGTAGCAGTTGATGTCAACTTCTTGCCGTTACCGTCGAGAGTGATTGCCTTGTTGATTGTGATGATATCAGAAGCTGTGATGTCGCGGAGGAGAACGATTTCCTCACCAGCCTGTGCATCCTCGATAGCAGCAGCCAATGTTTCGTAACCTGCGTTGCCAATCTTAGCGTCGAACTTCTTCACGCATGCCAAAGCGAGGTACTTCTCGAGGTTAGAACCAAGAATGGTACCGCTCTCGTGAGTGTAGTTCTGAACCAATACTTCGTCAGCCCAGATCTCAACTCTGTTGGGAACATTGAGTTCTGTAGGAGCTACGTGAATTTCATTGATCCAAGAACCTGATTCCTTACCCGAGAGAACGATGTTGGCTGTAGTATTAGCAGTTACAGGGAACATCACCTTGCCCTCATCGTCGATGTCGCGACGGGTACATGTGAACATCAATGTCTCACCATTGTATACCTTTACTACAAGAGACTTCTTTGCATAAGGATCCTTCAAGAGGATAGCGATACCCTCGCGGTCCTCCTTGTCGGTAACGTCTGCACGATAAGCGACTGAACCTGCGGGGTCTCTCTTTACTGCAACTGAGTATGTACCACCCTGGTAAACCACCTCTTTGCCCTCGACGTTAGTAGTAACATTCAAGCCTGCTGTTGTAGCAGCCAAAGTAGCATCTTCGGCAAGAACACACTTGGCATACTGGCTCAACACAGCTGCGCCAAAGTTATTCTGACCCTGAACATTGGCTGTGATGGCAGATGTACCTTTAAAGTGGTTGATGGCAGTAGTGACATTCTCCATCTTGCAATTCTTGATGGTGAGGCTTCTGTTTGCAGCGTTATTGATAACGAAACCACTACCAGAGTTCTTCACCGTCAAATTCTCAAATGTAGCAGTAGTTACACCTGAAGCGAAGTAAACGGCATAGTTAGGACAGTTTTCAACTGTTACGCTCTTCACAGAAACTTTTGTTGATTGTTTTTTAACGTAAAGGAAACCATACTGGTAGTCCTTGACAGTACAGTTCTCTACATTGAGAGTTCCAATATTACTTGCCAAAACAGGATAAGCATATTTACCCTCGCCATCGAATGTACAATCCTTGATGGTATAAGTGCCGCTTGTACCGCTATTATTCTTTGCAAAACCACCATTGACAAAGTGCACATTCTGCACAGTAACTGTCAAAGCATTGTTTGCAGACATTGTACCGGTGTAAGTCTTGCCTGCACCGTCGATGGTTACGTTCTTGCTGAGTGTAACGCTCTCTTTGATATTGTCAACAAAAGTGATTGTTGCACCAGCTGAAGCAGCCTTAATTGCTGCAGCGAGAGAAGCGTACTCAGCCTCACCAACCTTGGCAACAGGAGTTGCAACTGTTACGTTATCGGCTGTATGGCCGTTCTTGTCAAGGATTACACCAATTGGGAGTTCTATTGTCTCGTCGGTGTCGACAAACAATGTAAGTGTCTCGCCGGCCTTAACATTAGCTTTAGCATCAGTAAGGGTATAGTAAACTGTGTTACCACCTTGAGCTACAGGAAGCTGTGTTACCTCCTCGATGTTGAAGCGGTAACCATTCTTATTTTCTGCGCTACTACCAGCATCGGTGTAGTTGTTCTGGTGGACATACAACCAACGGCCACCGTCGTTAAAGCTGATGTTATAAACACCTGCTACGTTTGAGTCTTCTTTGAAACCAATCTTAGAGCCCGTAGCCTGAACGCCATTGTAACCAAGGAAGTTGCTATTGCTCACGAGATAGTTGCCCGTTGCGTATGACTTCAAATAGTTGCCATCAAAATAGAAAATGGTGTATGCATCAGCGTTGGCAACATATTCAGCACGACTGGTATTTACTGTAGAGTTCTTAGAACCAAGATAGCGTGCATCATCGTTCCAACCCTCAACAGCCATGATGCGGTAATACTTACCGGCCTCGGGCATTTTGAGTATTGCAGTTTCTTCATAATTAGCAACAAGATCTACTATTGTAGAAAGAGTAGTCTCGTCGAGAACACCAACCTTCACAACCTTGTGGTTGCTACCACCGTCATTAAGGGTATTCCAACCATCGGTCCAAGAGATAAGACCATATTGATGATTGCCCGAGTGGTTCACAACAGCCTTGTTGTCTGTTGAGAACATGATGGGGTAATTTGTGTTGCTTGACTTTTTGAAGGTCAACCCCAATCCGGCAGGAGTTGCAACAAAAGGCACAGCCGTGTTGTTGTTGCTCTCAACGCCCATGAACTGGCCCTTACCGATGTTGTAGAGGTAGTACTTGTCGTTATCCGACTTATACACTGTCCACTGGAAGTAGGGATTGGTTCTCTTCACATCAGCTGCAGGAATGTTGTTACCACCATATACTGTAGAAACAACATAGTCGTTATCAGCCTTTGCACCCATCCAACCACGTGTTGTTTCGAATGTGTAAATGTCGCCATTTACAAACTCGGCAGCATCTGAGAGAGATACGACTTTCTCGCTCAATATCCATGCAGAGCCTTTGTCCGAAGACGCGTTGTCGCTCCAAAGACCAACGGTTTTGGTGTCGTCATAGGTATATGCCCAACCATTAGTAGCAACGCCGCCATTCCAGTTCATGTATCTATTAGACACCGAACCGTCATTATTTTGCGGCTGAATCTGGTATACAGCATTCCCATCACGGGTTACTTCGGTAATCTTCCATGCGTTTGCGGCATCTTGTGAGTCAGCAAACTTTACGAAATCTCTGCAGTCAGCGCTGCCGTTTGACTTGTCATAAGACACCCACTGCTTTTTGTCGAAGCTATAGATTTTATAAAAATTGGCATTGTCAGTGCCAAAGAAAGCGAAAGACGCAATGTTGTTTTGAGTAGGAGCAGTATTTGAAGCCATCCATACATTATTGGCATTCCTAAGCTCATACAGGAACTCTGGATTCTCCACATTAGTGGATACCTCCAACGTTGCCGTCTGCGCCCACGCCATTCCTACGGATAGGAATAACGTTGTGAAAAATAAAGTTAATTTTCTCATGACTTAAATATTAAAATAAATAAATTAGTTTTCCTTGTGCTGCGAACGGACACCTCATGAGGCATCGCTGTTCCGTGTGTTGTGATCGTCTGTCTTCACTGTCTGTTTCGTAGTTTTAATCGTTTTAAAGGTTCATACTATTTTTTGTTTATATATTATATATAGGTGTATTTTTTTCTTCACCATTCTTCACTTTCTCTTTTTTGCTACGCACGCATAGCATAACTGTCAACAAATGCCACAAGAAACAGACATAGTCAATCCCCTGCGCACCATCAGCCAAATTGCTGTAATACAATAATTTACCCACCCGATTCGCGTAAAGAAGGGAGTGTCGGAGTAAAATTAGAGATTTTTTTTAGTATGACAAAGATATTTTATATTTTTTTACATCACACAAAGAAACCCCTGACGCACAATACATTGGCATAGGGGCACACGTCGCACCTATACATATATACCTATTATATATAGGGGCATCGGCAGAGCTTCGTTTTTTCTATCCGATTGCGAAGCACGGAAATGGCCTCAGCGGCGTTGTAGTACCTTGGCTCCAGGGGCAACATCTTCGGTAACCCACACGTTGCCACCGATGACAGCATCGTGGCCGATGGTGATGCGCCCAAGGATGGTGCTGTTGCTGTACACGATGACATTGTCGCCGAGGATGGGATGGCGGTCGATACCCTTGATAGGGTTGCCCTGCTCGTCGAGAGGGAAGCTCTTGGCACCGAGGGTGACACCCTGGTAGAGCTTTACGTGGTTGCCGAGGATACTGGTGGCACCAATGACGACACCTGTGCCATGGTCGATGGTGAAGTGGCTGCCGATGGTGGCGGCAGGGTGTATGTCGATGCCCGTCTCGCTATGGGCCATCTCGGTGATGATGCGGGGGATGAGGGGTACGCCCAAGAGATGCAGCTCGTGGGCTATGCGGTAGCCCGTGATGGCGCGTATGGCCGGGTAGCAGCTGATGACCTCGCCATAGCTGGTGGCGGCAGGGTCGCCCTCGTAGGCAGCCACCACATCGGTGGCAAGGAGGCGGCGCAGCTGGGGCAGACGGCTGACGAACTGGCTGACGATGCGCTCGGCTTCGCCCCGGGAGCACTCGCTCTTATCGGCAAAGCAGAGTCCGGCCTTCACCTGACCGACGAGCTTGTGGTAGAGGTTCTCGACGTTGACTCCCGTGTGATAGGCTATGGTGTGGCTGCTGATGCCGGAGTGACCGAAGTAACCGGGGAAGAGGATGGCACGGCAGAGGTCAACGACCTCGGCTAGGGTTGCGAGCGAGGGCAAGGGGTGGCCATCGGCATGATGGCAGAGGGGCGCATTAGCAGGCTCGGGGGTAGTGAGCTCACGCACGACTTGGGTGAGGAGATGTTCTATGGATTTCATTGAGAGAATTGAGAATTAACCATCCGAATGGCAACTATAAACACTAAACTCTACACAGTAAACCCTACAACGCCACCCATTGTTCGGGGTTGAGACTTTGGGTGTCCTTGCGAAGCTGGAACTGCATAGTGCAGTTACCCGAAGCATCGGGGCGGACGAGGCCCAAAGGTTCGTTGGTCTTCACCTTGTCGCCCTTCTTCACCTTCAGCGAGGTGAGGTTGAAGTAGGCCGAGATGTATTGCCCGTGGCGTATCATTACGATGTATGATCCCTGTATCTGCGGATGTTCGAAGATGAACGACACGGTACCATCGAAGACGGCTCGTGCCTGACAGTTCTGCTGGCCACGGATATCGACACCGTTATTGTTGTACTTCACATTCTTGAGCCCCTCTACGTAGTTGACTCCATAGTGCGAGGTCACCAGATAGGGACCGGTGATGGGTACGGGGAGGCGACCCTTGTTGCTTTCGAAGGAGCCGGAGAGTTTCTTGTCGGCCGCGTTCTGGCGGTAGGCGGGCATGGCCTTGCCCGACGGCTGGGTAGAAGCGGATGCTTCGTCGGCCTTGCCTTCAGCCTTCTGTTGCTCGGCGTTGCGGGCAGCTATCTCGGCTTCGATGATGCGGTTGATCTCCTCGTTCAGTTTGTTGCGCTCCTTCTGCTGGCGGGCTATGCGGTCGCGTATCTCCTTCTGCTTTTTCTTGAGCGAGCCCACAAGCTTCTGCTGCTCGGCCTTGCGGAGGTCGAGCTCTTTCTTTTCTGCTATGCGCTTGGCGAGAAGGGCCTGCTTGGCCTTGCGTGTATGCTCCAGCTCGGCACGCTTGCGGTTCAGTTCCTCCTGCTTGGCCATCAGCTCCTCGCCCTGCTTCTGCTGATAGGTGGAGTACTCGCGCAGATAGCGCAGGCGGCGCACCATCTGGTTGAACGAATCGGCCGAGAGGAGGAACATCAGACGGTTCTCGAAGGAGTTCTTGGCCGTCATCAGACGTAGGGCGTGAGCATAGTGCTCGCGACAACGGTCAAGCTCGGCCTGCAAGGTAGTAATCTGCTCCCCGATACTCTTTAGCTCGCGGTCGGTGGCACGAACATCGGCATCCAGCCTATCGACAAGCTGCTGCTGCTTCTTGAACTGCGCAGTCAGGGCCGAGAGGGCCTGCAACTGGCTCTCGGTATCCTTCTCAGCAGTGGTGAGCAGTTGCTTCGACTCGCTGATTTGCTGCTCGAGCTTGCTGCGCTGGCTCTCCATCTCGGCCACCTTCGGATTGGTCTGTCCGTAGGCAGTGGCGAGAAGAAACGATAGAGCAAAGAAGACGAGAAGACGATTCATGTCACTTAAGCATATTGAGTATCGACAACAGTTGCTCGAGGTCTACCTGCTTGTAGTTGCTGAGGTTGGTAGTGTTCTGAGAACCCGTATCGAGAGTGGAAATATCGGTAAGGCCAATGCGAGCGCCTACGGCACGCGACGAACCACTCACTGAGACATCGTGCATCGCAGGATAGGTGTAGTTACCGATTGTCTCAAACTGCCCATAACGCCATGTGGCGGCATAGTGCTGGAGATTGAGATTAGTCTGTTGCAGCTGCCCGAAGTCGGTATCGGTGTAGAACTTGCACTTGAGCATGCGCTGACGGCTAGGCTCTACGACACATTGCGTACCGGCATCGGTGATGGTGAAATCCTCGGTCTTGTTCCACACCTCCTCTTCGCCAGGGATGAAAAGGCGGTTCCAGAAGAGATCCTGCACAGTGCCGAAGTTGGCGCCAATACTCTGCAGAAGCCCCGATGAGTAGTCAAGCACGGCATACCGCCTATTCACCCGGTCGATGATATAGGCGGCCTTGGGGGTGAATTCAATGCTGGCAATCTCCATCAGTCCGAGAGCGGTGATGCTCATCTGTACCACTTCGTCGCGACGCATACGCAGCTTGCCCTTTACGGTTGCCGACAGACCATTGTAGTTAAGTGCAATGGTAGTCTTGGCACTCATATACTGCACGTCAACAGGATATTGCGCCAAAGGGGTAAGCAGCTCGGTACGCTGTCTCTTGGTGAAGGCGGCAGAAGAGCCTGCCTGACGTGATGAACGACAGCCCGTGAAGGCAAGGGTGAAGAGCAGCACTGCTGCCACGAGATATGTACCTTGAAGTTTTTTCATAGGAATTGTGTGTGTTATAATTTTTTGCTCTTTATCTTCTTTTCCAAATCTTTATCTACCTCGCCGGCCTCGCGTTTCTGGTCGAGAGCCTTGCGCCAATACTGAAGCGCTTGCGAGACATTGCCCAAACGGAAGTGGATGTCGCCTGCGTGCTCGTAGAGCTCGGCACTCGGCTGCGAATCAGCCTCGAAGGCTCGCGTGATATAGGTGAGCGCCTCATCGTAGCGCTGTAGCATATACATCACCCAGGCGTAGGTATCAAGGTAGGTGGCATTGCCGGGCTCGGCCTCGATGGCACGGCGACTCATGTGCTCGGCTTTCTCGAGATCGCGTCCCTCAACGGCAAGGAAATAGGCATAGTTGTTGAGCACCAGGATATTGTCCGGGGTATACTCCAGGGCCGAATCGTAGCAGGCGTAGGCCTCGGACATCTTACCAGCGTCTTGCAAGATATTACCCATAGCGGTATAGATGTCTGACACCATCTGGGCATTGCTCCCCTCGGTAATCTGTCTGGTGGCCTGACGGAGAATATCCAACGCCTCATCGGGACGGTCCAAGTAGTAGCACAAGCCTATACCTTTATAATAATAGTATTCGAGCACTTCGGGATTATAGTCGATGCCCTCGGAACAGATAGCCACCATTTCCTCCACATCGTTGCGCTGGGCAGCATAGGAAAGCAGTTGGCTACGTGCAGGAATGTGGTCGGGCTCAACCTCAAGCATACGCAACAGGATGGGGCGTATGCGCTCCTCGGGCTGCTGCAGGTGTAGCATATACTGCGCACACAGGTGCCCGAGACGAGCCGACTGCTGAGGAAGAGCGATGGCCCGCTCGAAGAGATTCATCAACCATACACTATCCCTATTCTCTTTGATGAGTTGCGTCATCAAGTTTATTTTAAAGTCTTCGTTCACCCCAACTGACATCATTATCGAGTCGACCATAGCCAAGAAGCGTGTGGTGTCGTTGGTCTGATTGTAATACTGTGCAAGAGTTATCCTAGCCGCTCCGTTGTCGGGTTCTTCGGTGAGCACCTTCTGAAGGATGGGTTCCGCTTCGGCTACGCGTCCATAATCCATATACACCTCGGCAAGCACAACACGATAATAGCTATTGTCGGGGTACTCAGCAGCCAATGCCTCGACCTCGCTGAAAGCATCCTCAGAATTGCCCATAAGCAAGTAGTTGCGCACCTTCTCCATACTGATGGCTTCGGACTTACCCGTAAGGAGTTCGAGACGGGAAAGGGCATCAATCACCTTGTCGTACTGTCCCGTATGATTGTACAACCCCACCAAGGCAGGCAGCAGCTCACCATTGCGTTTTGGGAACAGCTCTTGCATCTCCTCAATGACGGTTATTGCCTTATCATACTCGCGACTGCCTTGATAGTATGACACCAACGACTTACGATACCAATAATTGTCGGGGGCGCCATCCACAGCCGCCAGCAATGCCGCAGCGGCCTTATCCTTCTCATTGAAAGCAAAATGGTAGCTGGCCAACTTGTGCTGTGCCGATGGCGCTGCGGGGCATATCGCCAAACAATGTTGCAGCATCTCGTAGGCCTCATCATAGCGGCCCTGATGCTCCAAGCGCAGTGCTTCGAGGAAGTAATATTCATACTTGCGCTGGTCGGAGCTTGATAGCACCACCTCTCCCTTCTTCTCGGGCAAAGTCGCCTTGCGTGCCGCCCCACACGAAGAGAACAGCACAATGAAGAGGATCAATAGGATATGCCTAAAACGATGCACGATAATTTTCAATTTTGACTTCGTCGAACTTCGGCTTCGCTCGCTGAGAGACTACAAGTGATCTTGAAACTCCTTTGGGAAACTGAAGTTTCCATCGTCGCAACCGACGCTTCCATACCGCGTCGGCGCTTGCACGAACTTTCAATTCTCAATTTTCAATTTAAAATCACACTCCCGTATGCCCGAATCCACCGGCACCGCGCTCTGTCTCGCTGAGTACTTCCACGGCCTCCCACTCCACCTGTTCGTGGCGTGCAATGACCATCTGTGCTATACGCTCGCCATCTTCGATGACGAAGTCTTCCGATGAGAGGTTCACCAGGATCACGCCCACCTCTCCACGATAGTCGGCATCCACGGTGCCGGGCGAGTTGAGTACGGTGATACCCTTCTTGATGGCCAGTCCGCTGCGTGGGCGTACCTGTGCCTCATACCCTTCGGGCAGGGCGATGAAGAGTCCTGTGGGCACGATGCAGCGTGCGAGGGGTTTCAGTACGATGGGTTCAGTGAGGTTAGCACGCAAATCCATACCTGCCGACAAGGGTGTCGCATAGGTAGGCAGTGCGTGGTGCGAACGGTTTATGATTTCTACTTTCAACATAGGGCTAAACATATTTTCTGCGAAAATACACATTTTTTCCATTCTCTCCGTCGTTTCTCACCTATTTTTATATAAAAGGGCGAAAACTTATGTTTTTGGCTTGTTTATTGCATCTTTTTAACTAAATTTGCCATCAATCGAAAACTATAAACATTTATTAATAACTTAATTCTTTAAAAACTAAACATTTATGTGGTTAATTGATTCATCCATCGGAAGAAAGTTGGTGATGAGCGTTTCAGGACTTGGCCTCATCCTTTTCTTGACATTTCACATGGCAATGAATGCTGTTGCACTCTTCTCTGGCGAGGGGTACAACATGGTGTGTGAGTTTTTGGGAGCAAACTGGTATGCCCTCGTGGCTACTGT
>JAZRFA010000098.1:0-6748 GCA_045661085.1 Bacteroidaceae bacterium | reverse complement strand
CCCACGAGTGAGATACCGCACTCGAAGTTGGTGGCAACCTCCTTCACATCGTCCTTGAAGCGCTTCAAGGCGTTGATGTCGCCTGTGAAGATCACAATACCATCGCGGATGAGGCGTGCACGGTCGGAACGGCTTACCTTACCCTCACGCACCATAGCACCAGCAACATAACCCACCTTGGAGATGTGGAATACCTCGCGCACCTCGATGGTAGAGGTAACCTCCTCCTTCAATGTGGGAGCGAGCATACCCTCCATAGCGGCCTTCACCTCCTCGAGAGCATCGTAGATGATGCTGTAGAGGCGGATATCGACACCAGCCGTCTCGGCATACTTGCGTGCAGCCTGTGAGGGACGCACCTGGAAGCCGATGATGATGGCCTGTGATGCCGAAGCCAAGGTAACGTCGGACTCAGAAATCTGACCCACAGCCTTGTGGATGACGTTAACCTGAATCTGCTCAGTAGAGAGCTTGATGAGCGAGTCACTGAGCGCCTCAATAGAACCGTCCACGTCACCCTTAACGATAACGTTGAGTTCCTGGAAGCTGCCCAAGGCGATACGGCGGCCCACCTCGTCGAGGGTGAGCATCTTCTGGGTACGCAAGCCCTGCTCACGCTGGAGCTGCTCACGCTTGTTGGCAATCTCGCGTGCCTCCTGCTCTGACTCGAATACGTGGAAGGCATCACCCGCCTGAGGTGCACCATTGAGACCGAGGATGAGTACGGGCTCGGCAGGACCTGCCTCCTTGATGCGCTGGTTACGTTCGTTGAACATGGCCTTCACACGACCGTAGTGTGTACCGGCAAGCACGATGTCGCCCATCTTGAGCGTACCGTTCTGCACGAGCACGGTGGCCACGTAGCCACGACCCTTGTCGAGGGTAGACTCGATGATGGAGCCCGTAGCACGCTTGTCGGGGTTAGCCTTAAGGTCGAGCATCTCGGCTTCGAGCAACACCTTCTCAAGCAATTCCTCCACACCGATACCAGCCTTCGCAGAGATGTCTTGTGACTGATACTTACCGCCCCAATCCTCGACGAGGAGGTTCATGTTGGCGAGCTGGCCCTTGATCTTCTCGGGGTCGGCATGAGGCTTATCAATCTTGTTGATGGCAAATACCATCGGTACACCGGCAGCCTGGGCGTGGTGGATAGCCTCCTTGGTCTGAGGCATCACGTCGTCGTCGGCAGCCACGATAATGATGGCGATATCGGTCACCTTGGCACCACGGGCACGCATAGCGGTGAACGCCTCGTGACCAGGGGTATCGAGGAAGGTGATGTGACGGCCATCCTCGAGCTTCACGTTGTAGGCACCGATGTGCTGGGTAATACCACCAGCCTCACCTGCGATAACGTTGGCCTTACGGATGTAGTCGAGCAATGAGGTCTTACCATGGTCTACGTGACCCATCACGGTTACGATGGGAGCACGGGGCTGGAGATCCTCTTCGCGGTCGGCCTCCTCAGAGATAGCCTCGGCAACCTCGGCGCTCACAAACTCGGTAGTGAAACCGAACTCCTCGGCTACGATATTGATGGTCTCGGCATCAAGACGCTGGTTGATAGACACCATCATACCGATGCTCATGCAGGTACCGATGACCTGAGTCACGCCCACGTTCATCATGTTGGCGAGCTCATTGGCGGTAACGAACTCGGTAAGCTTCAACACCTTGCTCTCTGCATGTTCCTGAGCCATCTGCTGCTGCAAGCGGTCGGCAGCCTGGTTGCGCTTCTCCTTACGGTGCTTGGCACCGGTAGACTTGGGTTTGTTAGTGAGGCGGGCGAGTGTGTCCTTCACTTGCTTCTGGATTTCCTCCTCGCTCATCTCGGCCTTATCAAGGATGCGCTTTGCACGCTCCTTATCGCGGTCAAACTTGGCTTTGTGGGGATCGTTGCCCTTACCGCCATTGTTCTTACCGCCATTGTTGCCACCACGATTGTCGTTATTGGCAGCAGCCTGACCTACCTTATTAATGTCTACGCGCTCGTTCTGTATGCGTGCACGCTTCTTTTTCTGTCCGTCGCCCTGTCCCTGTCCCGCAGGCTTGCCTGCGGCGGCTTGTTGTCTGCGCTGAGCAGCCTGCTCCTCACGTTCCTTCTTCTTCTCCTCCTTTGATTTCTTCTTCGGACGAGTAGACTGGTTGATGGCCGAGAGGTCTACCTTACCCACTACGTTGAGCTTGGTCGCAAGTTCAGGACGCTTGATGGCAAAGATCTCGGGCTCTGCCTTGGGTTGCTCTGCAGCAGGAGCATCGGTAGCAGGTTCTGCCTCTGCCACAGATTCAGCAGCTTTAGGTTCCTCCACTATAGGATCCTCTTCAACAACGGGATCCTTCTCCTCTATCACGGGAGCAGGTTCTTCCAATACTGCGGGAGCCTCAACCACAACAGGCTTCTCCTCCACTACGGGAGCGGGCTCCACCTTGGGTTCGGGCTTTACCTCGGCCTTAGGTTCTTCCTTCTTGTCCCCATCGAGATTAATCTTACCTACCACCTTGAAGGCTACGGCAGATTTCTCCGCCTCAACGGCAGGAGTCTCTTTCTTGGGTTCAGCCTTCTTGAGTTCCTCAGCGGCAGCCTTGGCCTCCATCTTGCTGTTAGCGCGCTCGCGCTGAGCCTGCTCAGCCTTGAGGCGCACGTCTTTGTCCTGGCTGAACTGGATGACCAGCAGTTCATACTGCTCATCGTTAATCTTTGCGTTCAGCGAGTTCTCGACGGTATGTCCTTTCTTCTGCAGGAAATCGATACAAGTCTGCAATCCTACATTCAGTTCTTTTGTTACTTTACTTAATCTTGGCATTCCAAAAAAATGTTTTTTTAGTTGAGGGTTGAGAGTTGAGAGTTGAGAGAATCTTCCGGATGCGCGAGGCACTCTAAACCCTCAACTCTAAACTCTAAACCATTACTTAATCCTCATTCTCAAACTCGGCGCGTAGAATAGCGAGCACCTCATCCACGGTGTCCTCCTCGAGGTCAGCCTTGTTGATGAGCATCTCGCGGGGCGCGTTAAGCACACCCTTGGCGGTGTCGATACCGAGAGCACGGATGGCGTCGATAACCCACTCGTCAATCTCGTCCTTGAACTCCTCGAGGTAGATATCCTCCTCCTCGTCTTCGTTATCGAGTTCACGGAATACGTCGATGGTATACTCGGTGAGCATAGAGGCGAGCTTGATGTTCATACCCCCCTTACCGATAGCCAATGATACTTGGTCGGGCTGCAGGTAAACTTCCACCTTGCGCTCCTCCTCGTTGAGGATGAGTGATGACACGTTGGCGGGGCTAAGAGCACGCTTGATGAAGAGCTCGATGTTTGAGGTGTAGTTGATTACGTCGATGTTCTCGTTGCGCAACTCACGCACGATGCCGTGAATACGTGAACCCTTTACACCTACGCAAGCACCTACGGGGTCGATGCGGTCGTCGTATGATTCAACGGCAATCTTGGCACGCTCGCCGGGGATGCGGGCGATACGCTTGAGGGTGATAAGACCATCATTGATCTCGGGCACCTCCTGCTCGAACAGGCGCTGCAAGAAGAGGGGTGAAGTGCGGCTGAGAATGATCTTGGGGTTGTTGTTGAAGTTATCCACGCGGAGCACTACGGCACGCACGGTGTCGCCCTTGCGGTAGAAGTCGCTGGGAATCTGCTCGCTCTTGGGAAGGAGCAACTCGTTGCCCTCATCGTCGAGAAGAAGGATTTCCTTCTTCCATATCTGGTATACCTCAGCCGCGATGATGGTGCCCTCCATATCTTTATACTTATGATAGAGGCTGTCCTTCTCGAGCTCGAGAATCTTTGAGGCCAAGGTCTGACGCAAGGTAAGGATAGCACGACGGCCGAACGAAATGAACGACACCTCTTCGGTCACCTCTTCACCTACCTCATAGTCCTCATCAATCTTCAGTGCCTCGCTGAGCGCAATCTCCGAGTTGGGGTCCTCGAAATCCTCATCGGCCACTACCACGCGGTTGCGGCGAATCTCGAAGTCACCCTTGTCGGGGTTTACGATCACGTCATAGTTCTTGTCCGAACCGAAGGTCTTCGCAATCACGCTGCGGAAGCTCTCTTCGAGCACGTTGATCATCGTAGTGCGGTCGATGTTCTTCAGTTCCTTAAACTCCTGGAATGTATCAATCAAGTTGATAACACCGTCATTTTTCTTTGCCATAGTTTTCTTATATTGTATTGTTTAGAATTTTATCAGATACTTGGTATATTTCGTTTCCTCGTAGCTCCAGGTATACTCCTTGTCCACGAGCACGGGGCGCTTGGCACCCTCGGGCTTCCCCTTCACCTGGATAGTCACAGTAAAGTTCTCTTCGCAAGCCGCGGTGAGCACGCCACGATATTTCTTGCCGTCTTTGGCGAGCACCTCCACCTCTTTGCCGATATGGTTGATATACTGCTGCAACACTTTGAAGGGCTGCCCGATGCCTGCCGAACCCACCTCTAATTCAAAATCCTCTTCCTCACGGTCGAAGTTAGCCTCGATATGGCGGCTCAACTGCACGCAATCCTCTATCCACACGCCCTCGGCATGGTCAATCTCTACCGAAATACAGTTATCGGCACTCACGTTCACGTCGACCAAGAAATACTCCTTATCGGCCAACCACTCATTTACAATCTCCGTTACTTTTTGCTTTGCAATCATGCGTGTAATACTGTAAATAATGTATGTATAAATAAAAAAGACCCCCGAAGGAGCCCCTCACATATCATCTAATCGTATGCAAAGATAGTACATTCTTTTCATACGAGCAAATAAATCCATACAATTATACATAAAAAGATAGGGAAGCCTCGAAGCCTCCCTATCATTCTATAAATGAATGTTTATTAAAGCCAGCCGTTGCTACCCATAACGATGAGTACACCATAACCGAGGAGCAAGCTCACGATACCAACGATAAGACCTACCTTGACCATATCCTTCTGCTGGATGAGACCAGTAGCATAAGCCAATGCATTGGGAGGAGTACTGATGGGGAGAACCATACCTACTGATGAAGCGATAGCCACACCTACGAGCAAGGTCTCTACACCACCTACAGGAGCCAACTCGGCAGTCATGCTCTGACCTACTACAGCGAGGATGGGCACGAGAAGTGCAGCGGTAGCAGTGTGAGAAATGAAGTTTGCCATAGCATAGCAGAGGAGACCAGAGCCGATGATAACGAGCAGCGGTGACCATGTTGCGAAGGGAATAGCATCAATCATGTGCTGAGCCAAACCAGACTTGTTGAGCGCTACACCGAGTGCGAAACCACCAGCTACCATCCAGAGCACTGACCAGCTAATCTGCTCAAGGTCACGCTTGGTGATGATACCTGTAGCACAGAATACTGCTACGGGGAGCATAGCTACAGCGTTGGTCTTGAGACCGAGGTTCTTGTCGAACAACCACATCACGATGGTTGCGAAGAAGGTGATGTACACCAAGGTGGTGCGCCAGCCCTTCTGTGAATTGTCGGGGATATTGAGCTCGATAGTCTTCTGCTTGAAGGGGAACAACTTGAGCAAGATTACCCATGAAATGAGAAGCAATGCGATGGTGATGGGGCCCATGAAAGCGATCCACTCACCGAAGCCCATACCGAGACCCATGGGCTCGAGGTACTTCAGAACGATACCATTGGGAGGTGTACCGATAGGAGTAGCCATACCACCGATATTGGCAGCCACGGGGATAGAGAGAGCAAGACCAATCTTACCCTTACCATCAGCGGGAAGAGCCTTCAACACGGGAGCCAAGAAGGCAAGCATCATAGCCGCAGTAGCGGTATTGCTGATGAAGGCAGAGAAGAGACCTGTAACCACGATAAAGCCGAGCATCACGAAACGTGACTGATTACCGAAGGGCTTGAGAAGCACCTTAGCAATCTTAGCATCAAGACCATACTTGGTGGCTGCAATAGCGAGCATAAATCCACCGATGAAGAGCATGATGATGGGGTCGGCAAAGCAGTGGAGGATATCCTGATACTTGAGAACGGTACCCAACTGCTCGGGTGCATAACCCTCGTTGAGGAACTTAAATGCACTGTCTGATGTTGCAAACAAGAGCAAGGCCACAACAATGAGCGAAGTACTCCATGCGGGGATAGCCTCAAGCACCCACATCAAGGTTGCAAATACGAACACGCCGATGATGCGCTGCTCAACTACGGTGAGCCCCTCGATGCCAAAGGCAGTTATGGGCAACAACCAGATGGTTGCAGTCACAGCGATGACAAATAACAACTTGAAGGTCTTTGCCAAGGGGTTGTTGACACCTTCGTCTCTCTTCTTCTTCTTCCAATTGTGGTATTCCTCAATCAGATGCGAACCGAAAAAATTGGTAAACATGTGTTTGTTAGGTTAATTAATATATAAAAATATGTTTTCTGTCTTTCTCTAGTTCACTTTTCAAGTACCCCCGATGAGAATCGAACTCATATCTCACCCTTAGGAGGGGCGCGTTCTATCCATTGAACTACAAGGGCCCCTGAAAATCGGGTGCAAAATTATAGTTTTTTTTTCATTTATCGAAGATAAAGCCCATTTACTTGCACTGCAAGGCCGATTACGCCTCTTTTTGAACGAATTTTGCTATGTAGAGAGCACAAACGCCAAACAATGCCCTATGAAATCGATGACCAATTGATATTCGTCTTGCGCAAGCGCTCCAGTTGTTGCCAGAAGAGGGCATTCTCGGGGCGCGATCCGTCGGGGTCTTCATCGGTGATGCGCTCGGC
>JAZRFA010000097.1:0-28907 GCA_045661085.1 Bacteroidaceae bacterium | reverse complement strand
CATACTCGGCATCGGGGAAGTGAGCATAGGTCCACTCGCTAATCTTGCGGTGCATTTCGATATACTTCTCGTCACCTGGAGCCTCATAGGCATAGAGGGTGGCGATGATGGCCTCGGTCTGTGGCCACCAGAACTTCATGTCCTGTGAGTAGTCCTGAGGAGGCAAGCCACGGCAGTCGCGGAAGTTGATGATGCCGCCATACTGCTCGTCCCATCCCCACTGCCATGACCAGTCTAGAATCTCGAGTGCACGCTGGGTGATCTCCTTGTCCCAACCGCGGAGCTTGGCCTCTTCGAGCATGAACCATGCTGTCTCAATACAGTGTCCGGGGTTGATGACACGACCATTGCATGTATCGATGAACTCGCCATTGGGGCCTACCATCTCGAGCAGTGCCTTGAACTCGGGCTTCACGAAATCCTTCAGCGACTCCAGCGACTCATCGATCTGCTGGTCGAGCACGGAGTCATTGATTACCTCGCGGATGCGTGAGGCGGTGTTGATGAGAATCATCACGATAGAGTGTCCCTTGGCCTGCAGGGTATCAAGGTATTTAGGCTCGAGACAGCCGGGTGTGGCGATGAAGCGACGTATGTCCTTGAAGAGGTTGAGCGCCTTCTCGGCATAGCTCATGTCGCCCGATGCCTTGGCATACTCGGCCATGGCGATGGCGGCAAATGACTCGGAGAAGACGTAGCGGCGCTTGCGCAAGGGACGGCCGTCGGCAGTCACCTCGAAGTACATGCGGCCATCGGTGTCAAAGCAGTGTGTCTCAATAAAGTCAATGGTGCTCTTGGCTGCAGCCAACCACTCGGGATTCTTCTCGATAGTATTATAGGCAAAGGATGCCACAAAAGCAAAGCGACCTTGGAACCACACCGACTTGGTGGTGTCGCTCAGCGATCCATCGCGGTCGAGGCAAGTGTAGATACCGCCATTCACGCGGTCGAGTCCATGGCGAAGCCAGAAGGGCATGATATTCTCTGTGAGGTCAGCGCGGTAGCGCTCGGCCCATCCGTTGAGGTAGTCTTTCATAGAAATATAATTTATAGGTTTGTCTATTCTTATTAACTGACAAAAATACGCTCTTTTTGGAAATGTTCCAAGTGTGCGGGTATAAAAAAACTTCTGCCGGCGAATCGCTTCGGCGGCAGAAGAAAAGAAATGGCATTTATCAGAAAAACAGAACAAGAAAGAACTTTAGAAACTAAATTGCGTCATCACGCTCACACGCTGTGCCCAGCGGCCTTCGCCGTCTTGATTTTGGCGTTTGCCGAGGTTGTACTCACCGCCTATCTGTATGCGTGGTGTCACGTTCCAGAAAAGGTTGAGTGCGCTGTATAGTCCATATCGATACATTGTGCCCTGCTGTTCGTAGTCGGGTAGGTAGCGCAATTGTCCGATGGTGAGACCTGTGAATAGATTGGGCGTGAAGTGATATTGTGCTGCACCATACCATCCGAAGAGTCGGGGAGCATACATCGTGCCCGCTTCGTTGGGGTTGTTCACGAGGTCATAGTTGCCCATGATGAGGTCGCCTGTGAGGCTGCTGATGCCACGGCCATAGTTACCCATGAAGTAGAGTGTGAGGGGCTTGCAGGGGCGCATCACCGAACTCAACTGCACACCCCATCCTATCTCATTGTGGTTCTTGCCTGCCACGAGGTCACGGTAGGGTAGCACGCGCATGATACCTGCTAAGCGGACGTGTTGGTTGGGAGCCCACTCATATTGGCTGAAGGCGGCAAGGTTGGGAAACCAATCGGGAATGGCCTGCGTGGTGGTGCCATTGGCACCGACGAATGATTGGGGCATCTCGACCGAGCCGGCCACAATCCAGTCCTTGCGTACGTTGTGCATCCAGCGCACCAGTACGGCGGTAGTGCTCACGTAGGCGTTAGGGCCTTGGCCGTCTACGAGGAGAGGCTCTGCCAACGGGTCGCTGAAGGTGGAGTGGGCATAGCCGATGGTCCAGTCGTTCAGCGTAGCGTAGGCCTTCTTCAGGAGAAAGTCGCGCTGGTTGTACCCGTCGAAGTTGGCCTCGATATAGAGTTGGTAGTCACCTACTCTGGTGTTGGTGCCCAGCACGCGGAAGTAGAGAGCCGTCCCGGCAGGTGTCGAGCCCATCCACTTCTCTCGGAGAGGGCTTTTGGGAATGGCGATGTTATAAGGGATGAATCCGTTGTTGGGCATCGCACCATTCCAGTCGTACCATCCTCGCATGCGTACAACACCACCGAGACCCATCACGAAGTTGGCGTCGCGGCTCATGAAGAGGAAGTAGGGTGAGCGGGGATTCTGTGCATTGCGGAACTGGTCGTAGTAGAAGATGTCGAGCAGTGCGCGCTCATCTATCGGTGAGGGTTTCTCTCCCTCGCCCAGATATTCGATGCGGTGCGTGTTCTTGAGCGAGTCGATGTATTGCTCCACGCGGCTCTGCGGACGATCCTGTGCCGAAACGGATGCGACAGCAAGCATTGCTGAGGCTATCCATACAGTAGTTCTAGCTTTCATAATGTTCTTTAGTTTGGCAATTGCAAAGAAAACACCTTTGTAGAGAAAATGTTTGATGTGGGTGCAGAAAGTATGCTGACAATAAATCAATGCCACATTGTTTATTCGCTCGCTTTGCCGTACCTTTGCACTCGAAAAGAAAAGTATATGTTGAATACCCTGCAACGCTATCGCGCCGACTACCGCAGTCTCATCACGCTGGCCCTACCCATCATCATAGGACAGCTCGGTGGCATTATCACTGGCCTTGCCGACACGCTTATGGTGGGTTGGCACAGTACTGAGGAGCTGGCGGCATCGTCGTTCGTCAATAATGTTATTAATGCCTTCATTATCACGGGTACGGGCTTTTCGTTTGGCTTGACACCCCTTGTCGGGGGCGAGCTGGCACGGCGTAGGCATTGGGCCGTGGGGCGGTGGCTGCGCAATAGCCTCGTGGCCAATCTCACTACAGCAGCCCTCACCGTAGGCATACTGGCCATCATCTTCCTCAATCTCGACCACATGAGGCAGCCCGAGGAACTGCTTCCCCTCATCCGTCCCTACTTTGCCATCATTATGGTGTCGCTGGTGCTCCTGATGGCCATCAACGCCTTTCGTCAGTTTGTGGAGGCTATCTCCGACCCCAAGGTGTCGATGTGGATACTCATCGTGGGTAATGCGCTCAACATCGTGGGTAACTACATTCTCATCTATGGTAAGTGGGGTATGCCCGAGCTGGGACTCTACGGAGCGGGCATCAGCACGCTCGTCTCGCGTATCTTCATGCTGCTGCTTTTTGTGGTCGTATTTGCCCTCAAGCGTCGCTATGCACCCTATCGATTGGGCTTTTTGGCTTCACGTGCCGACGGTGCTTCGTGGCGCAGACTCAATGCCTTGGGTTGGCCCATCGGTCTGCAACAGGGTCTCGAGGCAGGTACCTTCTGCCTCACTGCCATTATGGTAGGCTGGCTGGGTAGCCTGTCGTTGGCTGCGCATCAGATAGTCCTCACCATCTCCACTTTCAGTTATACGACCTTCCTTGGCATAGGAGCCGCCGTGGCTATACGTACAGGCTATTTCAAGGGAGCTGGCGATTGGGCACAGGTGCGCAAGGTCACCGTTGCTGGGCTTCATATTGGCTTCGTCACGGCAGTAGCAGTATGTCTCATTCTCTGGGCCGTGCAGGACAACATCAGTAGACTCTTCACCTCAGACTTAGAGGTGACAGCCATTGTCATCAGCTTGTTCCCTATTGTCATCCTCTATCAATTCTTCGACTGCTGGCAGATTATCCTGGCCAATGCCCTGCGCGGCTTGTCCGATGTGAAGATTATCATGTGGGTATCACTCATCACCAACTTCCTCATTGCCATCCCCTCGGGCTATCTTCTTGGCTTCCCCTGCGGCTGGGGCATTCGTGGTGTGTGGATGGCCTATCCCATCGGGTTCTTCTTCTCGGTGCTACTACTTGGGCGTCGTGCGCTGAAGCTGATGCGTAGGAGTTAGGAATTAGAAGTATTCTCGCGATGGTGTCATCCTTGGCCTAAGCGAACGATTTCGCAGAGTTTGTGAAAACACACGAAATGACAATGTCCCTTCGCGTGTACAAATCATACGGCCTTTATCTCCTAAATGATTTCTCCTTAAGTCAATAAAAAGCAACGAGGGCGTGTCGCCAGACACGCCCTCGCATAGTGTATGTATGATTCCTGTTTATTTTTCTCCTTTCACACGGAACCAGTCCATCGTGCGGCCCAGGAGACCACGCTTGTCGAGCGAACCGCGCACCTTGAGCACATCGCCCTCTACCTTCATCGAGCAGTTGTAGGTCTTGCCATTGCCCGGATCATAGATGGTGCCACCGCTGTACTCGTCGCCAGTCTTTTTAAGGCCGCTGAGCATGTTGAGCCCGATGAGCTTGCGTGTGCGCAGCTTGGCATCGGGGTTCTTGTCGTCCACTGCAGGTGAACCATCAGCCTCGGTGGGGTGTTGCAACCACACGATCTTGCCGTTGAACACATCGCCCTGCTTGTACACCTCCACGATGGCCGTGCCATCCTCGAGTTTCCACTTGCCCACTACGTCTTGAGCCATAGCCGCACACAAGGGTGCGATCATAAATACGAATCCTGCGAAAAGTTTTTTCATCATAGTTTTTCGGTTTTAAGGTTAAACATTCTCGGCAAAGGTAATACATTTTTGGATATATACCATCCTCAGGGCACAAAAATGTGTCTTATCCTTCCAGCCCATACCGCGCCGTGCCGCCCAGTGCCTCTTCGATGCGTATGAGCTGGTTGTACTTGGCGGTGCGGTCGCTACGGCTCATCGAGCCCGTCTTTATCTGTCCTGCATTTACTGCCACGGCAATGTCGGTAATCGTGGTGTCCTCGGTCTCGCCTGAGCGATGGCTGATGATGGTGGTGTAGCCATTGCGACGGGCCAGTTCGATGGTGTCGAGCGTTTCGGTGAGCGTGCCTATCTGGTTCACCTTCACCAATACGCTATTGGCGCAGTGGCGCTCGATACCCTTCTGCAGGTACTTCACATTGGTCACGAAGAGGTCATCGCCCACCAGTTGGCATCGGTGCCCGATGCGCTCGGTGAGCATCGCCCATCCCTCCCAGTCATTCTCGGCCATGCCGTCCTCGATGGAGTCGATGGGGTAGAACTCCACGAGGCACTCCAGGTAGTCGACCTGCTCCTCGGAGGTGCGCTTGTGTCCCGTAGGGCCCTCAAACAGGGTGTAGTCATACACCCCCTCCTTGTAATACTCCGAGGCAGCGCAGTCGAGCGCCAGTGTGATGTCCGCTCCCGGCTCATACCCTGCCCGCTTGATGGCCTCTACGAGCACGTCCAACGCCTCTTCTGTGCCACCCAGTGCAGGGGCAAAGCCGCCCTCGTCGCCTACTCCCGTGCTGTAGCCGCGCTTCTTGAGCACGCCCTTCAGTGCGGCAAACACCTCGGCACCCATCCGTACGGCCTCGTGCAACGTGTGTGCTCCGATGGGGCGTATCATAAACTCCTGGAAGGCGATGGGCGCATCAGAGTGGCACCCGCCATTGAGGAGGTTCATCATCGGCACGGGCATCACGTGAGCATTCGCTCCACCGATGTAGCGGTACAGCGGCATGCCACACGCCTCGGCCGCAGCCCTCGCTATGGCCAGCGACACGCCCAGTATGGCATTGGCACCGAGGTGGCGCTTCGTGGGCGTACCGTCGAGCTCCAACATCAGGCGGTCCAGGTTGCGCTGCTCATACACGTTGCATCCACGCAGCATGGGGGCTATGCGGTCATTGATGTTGGCCACCGCCTTCTCCACCCCTTTGCCGCCATAGCGGTGCTTGTCACCATCGCGCAACTCCAGCGCCTCGTTCTCCCCCGTAGAGGCTCCCGAAGGCACCGACGCACGGCCTACTATTCCATTCTCCAATATCACCTCGGCCTCCACCGTAGGGTTGCCGCGCGAGTCGAGGATCTCACGTCCTCGGATATTTGCTATTCTCATATCTTTGTTTCTTGTTATGGTTTATACTTTAGTAGTAACAAACGCGCGAAATATAAAGTTTCTTGGACGAGCAAGTGCTAAGGCAGGTATTGTATATTTCTCTGCGGGTGTAGTCTACCTTCGTAATCTATTGCAAAGGTAGGCATAATGTTGTGACATCAGCAAACGGCACAATCAATAGCCTCATAGAGGCTGCCTATAACGGAGGATAAGGCCTCTGCCATGTTACCGGCATTTTTCAAACTTTTTCAAGGGCTTGAAAAAAGTTTTTCACCATAGTGACAAAAAATTTTCACAGGCTTGAAAAATTTTTGTCAAGCCTGTGAAAATTTAACTTGGATATATCCGTTCCACTCTACCAGAAACTCCGGCATATCGTTAGTTCACCCTTTTATATTTTTTCGGAAGATATGGTCGGATGTTTCAATAAATTGTGTACATTTGCAAAGTTGATTACAACATCAAACGACAAACATAAGTATTAACGATAAAAACGAATTGCCTATGAAGTAAACCCGGACAGACGCTTTCGCGAAGGTTTGTGATAGTGAGAATATCACTTAAATAGAATTAATAATTCACAATTCACAATTCAACAACGCGTCCCGTTCGTTCTTGATAAATATAGATATGGAGCTTTTGGCTCTTGTTCTCTTTCTGTTGAATACCGCCAATTTTCATCCGTGAGAACAAGCAGACTGAAGGTTCGCACCTATTGGGTGTGGACTATTCTTTGCTTGTTACGGATAAGGTCACTTGGCGGTAACCTAACAGAAAGGCGAGTAACGGATGGTTTCACGCCTTTTTTATTTATAAAAAGATTTCATACACACTAATATCATTAATATATAACACTCGAAGTGTTTTTTCTTGTGAGAAGGGAAATGAACCACTTAAAAGTTGAATTGAAAAACTCACTTGCCAAACATACAACGACAGTAGACCCATAAATGACCTTATAAATGAGCCTGTAAATGGTGCGAATCTTGGCGCAAGCAAAACGCATATTTCATGTTACAGTATAATATAATAACAACATTAAGGATGAATAATAAAAATCTTATAAACAGCTTTATTGTAGTCATGATAATACTATCAATATGCAGCTGTAATCAATCTAATACAACTCATTCTGTTAACGAAGCCGATACAGAAACGACAAGTTCTTCAGAAAGCTATTGGGAACTCGATTTCTCAGACTATGGATTTATACTAAAAGCTCCATGCCAAATGGAAGATGTATCAGCTCAGGCAAGCGGAGATTTTCTATTAAACTATGGAGGGGTTACAAATGCTGGTGACCCTAAGAAAATGACAGCTTATCAGTTGGTCGTAACACGTTTACCTATTGGCTACAAAGACGTTGACGAGGAAGAATTAAAAAATAAAATTGATGGCCTAATAAAATCTCAGATGTCTTCAATGAAGAATGTTGCACCTATAAGCTTCGGCTATGAAGGTTATAAAGGTTATGTAGGAGAAACTTCTCATAATGGAATGAAGCAAAAAGGTGTTATTTTTTCAAAAGACAACTACATAATAGCTTTGACGGTAATTACCAATGATAATATAGTTACAAAGTTTAATAAATACACAAATGGCTTTAAATCAGTCCCTATAAAAAATACACAACAAGTTTCTATAGCTGACAAATCAGTTCAGCGTTTATCCTTTGGATATTCTATAGAAGCACCGTGTTTTTTGAAACAATATCCGAGCCAAGACGTAGACTTCTCTTATTCGGGAGCTATTAATCCTGACAATCAAGACAAAGCTATTGTATATAAAATTCAGGTAAACCAACTTCCTAAGGCTCTAAGCTACATGAATTCCTCTGATAGAAATCAAATAAAGAAGAATTTGATAAATTACCTCGAAAGTAAAGGAACATATTCTGCTTGCACCGTAAACGTAAATAATAGTTTCGCTTATAAAACTGAATATAAAGAAAATGGCTTTTTGATTAAAGAATGTATGATTCTTACAGAAAACCACATTATTGAGCTAATGATATTTTCAAAACAAGAGGTATCTGAAAATCAATTTTTGAAATTTGTGAATAGTTTGAAGAAGATTTGATGATGAAGAGATATGTTTTAACAGGCTTACTACCCTTTATAGGTATTATAACTAGCCTCTATGCAAAACCCAGTGGTAGAGGCTATGATCCTTACGCCCCTGATTTAGGCATGCCAGAAGGAAATGAAGTGTTGGTTGGACTTATCATCGCAATTATTGCTATTCCTATTGGATATGCAATATTAAATGCAGGAAAAAGAGATGACACTACCGATGAAAGTCTATTACCTGGTTGTTTGGGGGTAATTTTCATAGGTGGAGGATTGGTGTGCCTTCTTCCCTTAGTAGCATGGTTGTTTTCCATACTATCTGCTATTTTGGCAATAGGTTTTGTTGCCGTTGTTATAATTGGAATCATCGGTTTAATATTTTCAAAAAAGAAATGAATTATATGAAAAGAAAAAAAATCATTATAGTTCTCTGGATCCTGTGGATTGTTTCTATGATTGGCATGGTGTTCGGTGTTTACTACTATATTAACAACAAGCGTATCAGATTGCGCTCTGAAATCAGAGAAAATATCGAATCTATTTTTGAAGGTCAATCAAATGGAGATATGTTTGTTTCAAATGATGATGGCTTCTTCGATGTCGCTTATAGTGGTAGCCCTGTTCGACACTATAAGAAAGTTGCCATACCCTCTAAGCCATCTAAAGGTGAACTCGCAGCACTCGCAGCCATTAACTCAAGTTTCTATGAGGAAAGAGTTGATGACTGGAAACAAAGTTATGGTGACCTGGCCTCATTGTACGAACTCAATTGGGGTGACAAATATCCGAATCAAGAGGATGATGGTTGGAGTATCATTAGAATATATTGTGGAGGACCTGATGAGGATTTTATTCAAACCAATACCATTTTTCCATATAAAGTAGGGCTTAAAAAATCTGAATGGGGAAACTTTTACACCGTTGAACAGGCGGTTAATGAAGCTTTCGAGTTTTATGAATCCAGTTATTCCGAACGTTTTAGTAAAGGTTCCAACAATCGTCTTTGGTCAAAGATTCATGATAGCAGTAATGAATATTTCTGGATTGTCGAGAATGAAAATTCCAACCGTTGGACTCTTGGGACTCCAATATATCATCCAAAGGACAAGAGCTATGATGAGGTTCAACAAACAATGCCATACGAAAATGGATGGATGCACAATGGCTATTACCGAGTCTTCATTGCAGCTACACAAGAAAGGCATTATATGATTGAAGAAAAAGATTGGGCTGTAATTGAAAATCGGAATCATCTTCTTCTATGGTGGGGAATAAGCTTGACGGTTTTATTCATGTCACTAGTAGTTCCACTGACTATTAAGGAGAGTAAAGTGAACAAGAAAAAGTCCGAAACATTATATCAACGCCTTGTCAGACAATGTAATCCAAAGAATTTCATAGATAATTATGACAAAGAGAAAGTTGAAAAAGCTAATATAATCTATAAAAGATTGCTTGAAACCACTCCAGATAATAATGATGACTTAACAGAAATCCAAAAGCAAGCTTCCTTGGAACTTGGTATTAACTTTATTAATGAAGCAGAGTTAGAAGACTTAAAAGAAAAGGTCAATCCTAAGAGATTTCTCAATCCATACAATGCAGAAAAAGTTTCATTAGCAAACGAACTTTATGCGGTTCTTGCTAAGGACAATCTTACATATGGAGAATTGATGGAGGTAAAAGAAAAATCAAAACTATTATAATTATGAATAGAATATTATTGACATTAGTAGCGACATGTATATTTACATGGTTAAATGCCCAGACCATAAGTAATGGACTTATGGGAAATGTAGTAGTAAATACAGAGGGTGGCAATAGGTTAGAGCTTAGCTATTACACAGAAAATGGAATAAATGTTGTTAGAGTTTGTGATTGGTACACAAAATTAGGTGAAAGTGGCATTCATTTTTCATCTTTGGGGAATAATATGTCGACTTTTAAGTCTGAACTAAGAAACTTGCAAATAAAATACGAACAATGGATAGCTACAGCTAAATCGAACAAAGTTCAAGAGGTGGAAAAAGAAATGCCCTGTAAAATTAGTTATACCACCTATGATTGCGATGCTTATGGCGGAAACGCAACTAAAGTAATAGTACAGCCTTATTTTGTCATACGAAATTATGTGCCACGCTGTGAGATTAGGATTTGGCAATATTTCTATGATCGTGCCCCTAATTATAATGTTTGGTATCTCTCACCTAAAGATATTCCTTTTCTAATATCTGCTATAGATAAGGGTTATCAAGAATATATTGCGAAGAGTACACAAAAGAGAAAAACAGAAGATTTATTCAAATAGATTATGAGAACTTTTCGTATTCTGTGAAAAGGATTATATGTTAAAGATGAGTAAAAGATTATTTTTAGGTGAGTTTATATGACTTTTCCGTTACGGCGGATATACCCTATCCGCCGTGTTTGAGTCTTAGGGTCTGTGATCCAAGAAAACAAAGGCATTCCCCTTACAATATAAACTCCACAGAAGGCTTTCGAAGAATAGGCGCAGGCGTACTTCGAAGGCCTTCTGTGGAGTTTATACTAATGTCCTCTCCTTGCTCTCTTTCCGCCCAATCCCCAAGGTCGAAGAAAAGAACGCAGCCACGGGCGATTAGGAAAATGCAGGAAGTAAGCGGAGGATAGGGACCCGATGACAATCTGCCACGAGAACGGGAAAGTCTATACCTCCGATTCCTCACCGCGTAAGCAAACCGCTAGATTTGCCTACCAATATGCTACTAAATTTTTGTACAGAATTTGGCTGCTTCTCGTTTCGGGAAGCAGGCTTATTGCGTTGTTGAACTTATTTCAATGCTCTGTATCCTTACCCAAACAAGATGCGGAAGGCCTCTTCGACTTTGCGCACGGGGCTGATCTCAATGCCGAAGCGGGTGGGGTCGAGGCCTTGCATGTTGTGCTTGGGGATGATGATTTGCTTGAAACCCAATTTCTCGGCCTCGGCAATGCGTTGCTCGATGCGGCTCACGGGACGTATCTCGCCCGAGAGGCCCACCTCGCCCGCCATACATACGGTGGGCTCTATCTCGGTGTCCATATTGCTCGACAGGATGGCGCTGATGACGCTGAGGTCTATGGCGGGGTCGTTGACGCGGAGGCCTCCGGCGATATTGAGAAACACATCCTTCTGTGCCAGCTTGAATCCCACACGCTTCTCGAGCACGGCCAAGAGCATATTCATGCGGCGCAGGTCGAAGCCTGTAGCCGAACGCTGTGGGGTGCCATAGGCGGCGGTGCTCACGAGGGCCTGTGTCTCGATGAGGAAGGGGCGTATGCCCTCGATGGCCGAGGCGATGGCGATGCCGCTCATACCCTCGTGACGGTCGGTGAGGAGCAGCTCCGATGGGTTGCTCACCTGACGCAGCCCGTCGCCACGCATCTCGTAGATGCCCAGCTCGGCGGTGCTCCCGAAGCGGTTCTTGATGCCGCGCAGGATGCGGTACATGTGGTGCTGGTCGCCCTCGAACTGGAGCACGCAGTCGACGATGTGCTCCAATATCTTGGGGCCGGCGATGCTTCCCTCCTTGTTGATGTGGCCTATAAGGATGGTGGGGATATTGCTCTCCTTGGTGAACTTGAGCAGGGAGGCGGCACACTCACGTATCTGCACGATGCTGCCGGGCGATGACTCGGCAGTGTCGGTCGAGATGGTCTGTATGGAGTCGATGACGATGAGGTCGGGCTGCGTCTCCTTGATGTGGGCATAGATCTTCTCCAGCGAGGTCTCGCACAGGATGAGGCAGTTGGTGTTGGTGTGGGCTATGCGGTCGGCACGCAGTTTGAGCTGGCGGGCGCTCTCCTCACCCGACACATAAAGCACACGCTGCTCGGGCATGTGGAGTATGGTCTGCAGCACCAAGGTGCTCTTGCCGATGCCGGGCTCGCCACCGAGGAGGATGAGTGAGCCGGGTACGAGTCCGCCACCGAGCACGCGGTTGAGCTCCTCATCGTGCATGTCGATGCGTGGTTCCTCGCCTGTGGCAATCTCTTCGAGGCGCACGGGGCGTGCCTTCTCGAAGGTGAAGCCCGGTGCGGCGCGCTTCTCTGTCGCTGCAGGGCGCATTACCTGCTCCTTCATCGTGTTCCACTGTCCGCACGAGGGGCAGCGGCCTGCCCACTTGGGCGAGTCGTAGCCACACTCGGTGCATACGTATGCAATCTTCTCTTTTGCCATGCCTTGAAATCTTGTTAATGCTGTGCGAAGGTAACGAAAATATGTGATACTTGCTGCATTTTTTGTTTTTTATCCCTGTCAAGGGATTTATTTGTGGAAAAAAACTATCTTTGCAAAAAAGATAAATCTATTTGCTATGAAGAAACTATTGTTCTCCCTATTGTGTCTGGTGAGTACTCATGTAATGGCTCAAGTATCGTTCGGATCACCAGAGAAGTTTAACGATAATTGGTGCTTCGTCCTTGCTGATGATAGTGCTGCTATTAGTCCCGATTATGATGATAGCCGTTGGCGCCAGTTGGCGCTCCCTCACGATTGGAGTGTAGAGAGTGCGCCATCACAGGCTTTGGCCAGTTGCACGGGTTATCTGCCTGGTGGCATAGGATGGTATCGTAAGACGTTCCGTATCGCCGATGACGCTGCTCGGCACTATATCTATTTTGAAGGAGTGTACAACCGCAGCGATGTGTATCTGAACGGTCATCACTTGGGACATCGCCCCAATGGTTATGTGTCGTTTATGTATGACCTGACTCCTTATCTCAATAAAGGGGGAGACAACGTGCTTGCTGTGCGTGTGGATCATAGCCGTTATGCCGACTCACGTTGGTATACGGGTTCGGGCATCTATCGCGACGTATATCTCGTAGCTGCTCCTGAGGTGCACCTCTCTCAGTGGGGTGTGGCCTATCGGGCAACGAAACTCACCGACCGTAGCGCTACCATCGAGGTCGATGTGGCCGTAGACAATCATACTGCACAACCTCAAAAGGTGCAGGCGCGTATCACCATGCTCAATGTCGAGGGAAAGCAGGTGGCAACCACTATGAAACAAGCCATTGTCGCAGCCGAAGTTGATAATTATCCATTATCCATTATCAATTGTCAATTAAAGAACCCTCATCGCTGGAATCTCGACGATCCTTACCTCTATACCTTGAAGGTGGAACTGCTTGCCGAGGGTAGGGTGGTAGATGCCACCGAGGTACGTGCTGGATTGCGCACCTTGGAGTTCAGTGCCGACAAGGGCTTTGCACTCAATGGAAAGAATATGAAGGTCAAGGGTGTGTGTCTGCACCACGATGCGGGTGTGTTGGGCGCTGTGGTGCCGCCTGAGGTGTGGCGTCGCCGTATAGAGGCGCTCAAGGCGATGGGAGCCAATGCCATCCGTATGAGTCACAATCCGCAAGCACCTATTGTATATGACCTGTGTGATGAACTCGGTATGCTCGTGATGGACGAGGGTAGCGACGAGTGGGAGTTCCCCAAGCGCAAGTGGATAAAGGGATGGAACAAGGGCGAACCGGGCTATGAGGGTACCTATGACTTCTTCGAGGAGTGGATAGAACGTGATATCACCGACATCGTGCGTCGCGACCGCAATCACCCGAGTGTGTTCCTATGGAGCGTGGGGAATGAGGTGGATTATCCCAACGATCCCTACTCACATCCCGTGCTCGATGGTAGCAGCATCAGCCAACCCATGTTTGGTGGCTACGACCCCAAGCGTCCTAACGCTGAGCGCATCGGAAAGATTGCCAAGCGACTGGCGGCTTGCATACGCGCCGTAGACTCTTCGCGTCCCGTAACGGGAGCTCTTGCCGGTGTGGTCATGAGTAACGAGACGGAATACCCCGAGGCAGTCGATGTGGTGGGTTATAACTACACTGAAGACCGTTATGATACCGACCATCAGAAGTATCCCAATCGTATTATCTATGGTAGCGAGACGCGTAATGACTTCTCGGCATGGAAGGCCGTACGCGACAGAGAGCATATCTTCGGACAGTTTATCTGGACAGGTACAGACTATCTTGGTGAGTCGGGTGCCTGGCCTTCGCGTGGCTTGCATACGGGACTGCTCAACTTTGCCAACTACCCCAAGCCCCGTGGTAAGTTCCGCGAAGCGCATTGGAGCACGGAGCCAATGATATACATCGGTACCTATCACCGAGGTCGTGGACGTTGGGGCGACCACCTCTCTATCGACGCTTTTGACTCGTGGAACTATCGTGAGGGACAACTCATCCGTGTGGTGTGCTACACCAATGCACCTCAAGCGCAGCTGAAGCTCAAAGGTGAGGTCGTCGGTGAGATGCGCCCCTACGATGACAGGAGTGGTATGATACATTGGGATGTTCCCTTTGCATCGGGCACTCTTACTGCCGAGGGGTACGATGCTGAGGGTAACTTGCTCGCGACGTACGAGATTCATACTAGCGGACGCCCCTATGGCCTTCGTGCTACATTGATAGAGCCCGAGGTAGTCGCTCATGGTGGTGTGGCACAGGTACTCGTGGAGGTCGTTGATGAGCAGGGACATGTGGTGAAACTTGCTGATAACATGATTAGTTGCAGGGTAGAGGGAGAGGCCCGTTTGTTAGGTCTTGAGAACTCCGACAATAGCGATATGAGTCACCCGAAAGCTCGTCAACGACGTGCACATCAAGGCTATCTGGTAACCTATGTGCAAATCGCCGACGAGTCTTCCGTGAAGCTGACTTTCTCTTCTCCATTGCTCGAGGATGCAGTGTTGGATATTGTGCCGAGGTGAGTGGTGGTAGCTGTATAGAGAGACGGGTAGTCATCTGAAGTCCTTGAGCTGCATCTGTAATCGCTGGCGGGTGAAGAAGATGCGGCTCTTTACTGTGCCAAGAGGAAGTGATAATTTCTCGGCAATCTCGCGATACTTGAATCCCGATACGTGCATGGCAAAGGGTATGCGGTACTCTTTGGGGAGTGCATTTACGGCGCGGCGTATCTCCTTGGTGTCGTAGGCGCTCTCGGTGCTCTCGAAGCCTGCATCTTGGGGTAAAGAGAGATGGTAGAGGTTGTCGGTGTGATCCACGAAAGTCTGATCGCGCACGGTCTTGCGATAGTTATTGATAAAGATATTGCGCATGATGGTGTATACCCATCCCTTGAAGTTGGTGTCGGGGGTGTACTTGTCTCGGTTGTCGAGTGCCTTGAGTGAGGTCTCCTGGAGGAGGTCGTTAGCCTCTTCACGATCCATGGTGAGTTTGTACGCGTAGCGGAGGAGTTCGTCTTGTGCAGCAACAAGGTCCTGATTGAATTTGTCGTTCATAATTACTTTTTTTAATGGGTTAATGAAACTGCGACAAAAGTAGTGGGTATGAATCTCTATCAGGGCCGAAAAAATGACAATAAATAGGGGTGAAACTATCATTTGGACGATATTCCCCCCTCTTTTGATAGTTTCCCCCTCTTGTGTGAATAAAAAAGTACCGCGCTGATGAGAATTCAGCGCGGTATCTATGGACGACCAACGTTTTCTGGTTATCTGATCTGTACCTTTATGCTTTGTGTACCAGCAGTGATGATGGCTGTGCTTCCGGTGCTGAGTGCAGTACGGATGGTAGCGGTGCTGCTTGTTGCAGTGGTTGTCGCTATCCGTTTTCCTATGGCATTGTATACATTTACGATGCACCCCTTGGTGAGTCCTTCAATTGTAATTACACCTTCGGCGCTATGTGCCATGAGTGTGGTGCTCACCTTGTCTTCCGTGATACCGGCAGATGGGTCCTCGACGAGGCTGATGGTGCGTGCGTGCTGTAGCTTCCATGTGGTGTGCGTCTCGGTGCTGAGCTCTACCGGATCAACACTTCCCGTTTTCACATACCAGGCACCCTCTTCAGCAGCTAAGGTGAGTCCCTGCTCGGTGAGGCTTATTGCAAACTCTGTGGCTTCTGTATCCTTATTTACATAGAGCTTGCTGGCATCCTTTGTTACCGGAAGTTCTGTCTTGTAACTATGGATGGTGTAATTCCCCTCTTGGCTTCCTTGCTTGAAATAGTACCAATAGCCTGTGTCTTCAGAACTGTCGTAGATTCCCGAAGATATGCGTCCCTTATATCGGGGTGAGGTAGAGTTGCAGGCATACTCTCCATTATCTGTACGGATAAGGTAGTAAATATGTAGCTGCTCATCTGTACTTGTTTGAGGCAATGCGAGCAATTCATCCTCGGCAGGCTTCTCTTTCATCTGTAGGAACCATCTTGCGTTGGCGTCAGTCTGGTTTCCTGCATAGATGAAGTTGTTGTTGCAATATAGCCTTACATTGGGATTTTCCGCACACTGGACGTGGAATTCTCCCGGTGCCATTAACTCTATGGTGAAGGCGACAGCATCGGCCACGTCGGAAGATTCTGCTTTGACACGCTGGCCGTTTGAAGCCAATGTAACGTAGAGTCCGGTGAGAAGGTGTCGAATGTTATACATCCCCTCGGTTTCCGATTGGACAATTTCCCATTTCAGTGTTTGGGGCTCCTCGGCTTCTTGGAATGTGTGTAGCTTGAGTCCGCTTGAATGGTTGCAAATGTATTGATATCCGCTACTTGTGGTCAAGGTGTAGGGAGTATCAGGGATCAATGGGTTACAGTAGCTCAGTAATGTGGTAATCTGCGCTTCCAACTCTGCAATCCAAATGCCATAGGGGCGTTCTCTCACGTCGGTGTGTTGGACTGTCGAGTCTGTTTTTGCAACAAATGCTGCAAATTCAGTCATAAATTCAGGCTTGATGAAACCTATTTTACTTCCAGTCGTGTCAGTTCTTGTTACATACTTCTTTGCCTGATCGAGTAGTGTGAAGAACTCCTCTTTGTCTCCTCCCTCTTCGTAGATTTTGATACGGGTTCCGTCGTATCCTACAGCCATAATGTAGGCCGAGTTGAGTGATTCGTCCTTGTTGGTGGGATAGAGCACTTGGGTGTACGAGTGATTGTCGTCGCTACCCAGTCCATACATTGTGATTCGTAGCAGTTCTCCCTTGTTGTTGTAGGTCTCGAAGGCCACGGCATTCTTTACTGCGCTGTGCTGTACTGTAACTTTGTTGCCGTTCACTTTACATCCCTCGCCCATGTTTTCTGGTACCTCCAGTTTCAAACAGTCTCGATAGATGGGATAGTTGTGTCCGTTGATGTAGTTGATTTCCTCGGTATAGGCGGGGTAACCCTGTTCCTTTACATAAGACTTGAGTTCGTCAATCATCTGTTCGGTGATGATGTTCCAACCGGCATTGTAGTCATCGATATAGGAACTGATGGGACGGAGCATACCCGCCTTTTCAAAGAAAGGCAGGAGATCAATCTTTGCACTGTCGCAGGCGAGCTTCATCCAGTTGACCTGCTTCTTACCATTGGTATTGTAATATGACTCGTAGTTACGTGTAGAACGTATGCTCTCGATGACCATAGGGATGATGTCGGGGCATTTGCCGGCGAGTGTTCCCCAAAGGTTGAGCTGCCAGAAGGGGGCGAGCTTCACGAAGTGGTCATAGTTACGCCAGGTGGTAGTAACATAGCCTAAGTAGTTTCCGTCGGCATCATATCCCCAAATCTTCTTCTCTGTGGGAGTGGTACCATAGTAGTCGGGTCCTTCCTGCAACTGCCAGGGCACTCCTTTGCGCAATGCCTCTTCGAAGTAGGCCTGCATACGTCCGCCACGCATATTGGAGTATTCGCCAACGCCACAGACCTCATCCTCGAGGCGCAGGGTGTGAGGGTTGCCGGTGAAGTGTATCTGTCCCCACGACGCAAAGATATTGTTGGTGGTTTCTCCGCATCCCGACCACTTGAAGCCCGTGCTAATCTGGTTGTTGTGTCCCCACTCGTGACCCACACCCCAGAAGTCGAACCTCTTGGCATCGGGTACCATGATGGCGTCGAGGCTATTGACATTGCAAAATGCGCCTTCGTTCACTGCTGCCATAAAGCCGTAGGTGGTGGCAAAGAAGAGTTGGCGGTTCTTGACCTGACGTCCATAGCGCTCTAGGCCGAGCATATCGCGCTGTGCCCACTGCACCTGCTGGTAGAGGGTCATGGTAGAGTCCACATTGGTGGGGCAATACTTGAGCCATGCCGATACGGGGAAGGCGAGCTGGGCATGCTCTGAACGGGTGATGAGGATGGAGTTGTCGTTGACGCTACGTCCCTTGAGCAGCTCTATCCAATCGGCATTGGTCATCGTGGCCTGGTCCCAGTAGCCTTGTACGGGGGCATTGATGAAGTGTGCCTTGATGTTGGGTGCGTTCTCCCAATCGTCGGTGTAATAGCTTACAAATAGGTTACCTTCGGTGCTGGCGGTGATATAGTTCAGTCCATTGCGCAGGGGGTAGGTGCTGGAACTCTCGTCCTCTACCCAGTTCTTGATGGTGAGCTTCACTTGGTGTTGGTTGTCGATGCCATCCACGGCCACCAAACAAGACTCTCCTGCCTTAAGGTATATGCCGGTAGGATTCTCATAGTTGTTGTAGTAGTTGCTTGACTTCAGGATGTCGAGCAGGGTCTCGGTGCTGAGGTAGGGTTCATACTCTCCTATGCGGAACTTGCGATACCCTTCTGCATCGGTGAGCAGATTGTCTACGAGAGCCTTGAGTATAGGGTCTTCAATGCCTTCACTGCTCTTCACCTCTGGCTTGAGTTCAGAGAAGATGGCATCGGTGAAGTATTGGGCATATTCATCTTTCTTCTGGAAGTCTACAGCATAGGCCTCGATTTCGGCCGCTGACACACAATAGAAGTAACCGCGCTCGAGGGTAAACTTAATCTGTCCGCACGTCACTCCGTTCTCTGTGAGCCACATATCGCAATTGGCACTGCTCGACTTGAGGTCATAGCTGCCAATGGAGGTGAAGTTGCTGCCTGTGGTCGTGGGGCAATAGGAGATGTATACCTTGTTCCAGTTGCCATCGTCATAGATGTCTTGGCGCGGGATGTAGCGCACATAGTCCACATGCGTGGCCTCTTCCAAGGTGACGGTGAGCGTCACGGGCCACGATGAGGCTGGGATGTTGGGTGAGTTTGTCCAGATGGTGCTCAAGTTACCATCAATCACATTCTCGGCTTCGTTGCCGGCTTGGTAACTGCTCGCAGAAGCGTTGCTGAGTGTGATTTTCTTGTCTTGGGCATTGATGTTTAGTGCCGCCAACAGACAGAGGGTGAGTAGGAGTGTCTTTTTCATCTATCTTTGTCGTTCTTATTTCGTCAATATTATTCCTTGCGGGGTGATGCCTTCGGCGCTGATGTGGAACTGTTTGCTATAGCCGTTGTTATAGAACAGCACTTCGGCTTGTCCATTGGCATCTGTAGTGAGTGTGGGGTTCCAGTAGAGGGTACGGCGGTAATCTACGTCGCCCTTGATAGGGCCATTGGGGTATTCGGGTGCATAGAATTCGGTGCCAGTGGTATAGCCGCGGAAGGTGGTCTGGCGCTGGCCCTTCACTTGTGAACGACGTAGTCCTTTGGGGTACATCGTGATATCGATTACATAGAGGCCGCGTGGACTAGCATCTCCCAATGGTGGGTTGTTTATGTCGCTTAGAATTTCGGGTGAAAGCACGTCCTTAACAAATGGGATGGCCATATATTCAAAGGGACTATCATACACAATGATGGATTTTACATCCTGCATGTCGATGTCGAATCCTGGGGTATAGCTTGATTTCAACCAATCGCTGTTTTCGTCGTGCAGATACCAAAGGACACGGCGATTGTTGATGGGGCACTGGTCAAGGGTCCATTCTATCATTTCATCACGCGTGGTGATGCCGTCAGGTATCACACCATCGTATACGCTATAGTCGATGTTGTATCCTTTCTCGGTAAGGTAGTCTCGTACCATATAGGTGTACTTTCCTTGGTCGAGGTGCAGCTCGGTGTCTTCCTCGGCGTTATATGCCTTGAAGGTGAGGTAGTCGATATACTTTCTTCGGCCGTGTACGTCCACATTGTCGAGTAGGAGCACGCTGTCGGGGTTGGCCTGCAGGAAGGGGTCTTTCTCAACGGCTACGAGTGTGTCCTGCATGGCAGCCTGATGCAGTGGCAGGTAGGTGTCGGCAGCGGTGTATGGGCGTGTCGTGGGGCGTGAGGCGCGGTCGAGGCGGATGCGGCAGTCGAGCTCCTTGTCATCCTTGGTGACCGAGAGGAACATATCCCACTTGTCGTAGAACTCCTCTACGGCAAAGCCGAAGCTTCCGTTCTCGTCGGTGGTGACGATGGTCTCCTGCTTCTGCGAGCGGTCGGGTGAGTAGAGTCGCATCCTCACCGTAGCCCCCTCGATGGGGTTGTCGCGCATGCGTGCCAGTACGTGTCCGTCGATGACGAGTCCGTCCTCCACATAGTGCTTGATGTAGAAGGGTTCCACGCGGGCCATCTGCGCCCAGTTGTATCGGGTCCATCCTTGTGTCATCATCAGCAGGTCGAGTGCTCGGGTGTGTTCGGCATCGTCGCTCTCGAAGTAGTACTCAGGCTGGTGTATGTAGCCCTTCAGCTCCGAGGAGAGCAGCATATTGGTGTAGATGTTATCGGCATAGGCGGTGCCCAAGTCTTGGCAGTCGCGCACGGCGATGGATAGGGTGGTGGACATGGGTGTCCCGTCAGGGGCCGAGGTTTGCACGTTCATCGTCACCGGTGCGAAGGGCTCATGTTGGGAGCTCGTGGTAGTCACGGTGATGTTGCCTGCCTCGATGCCGTTGTTGATGAAGACATGGCGTTGCGCGCAGATGTGTCCTTGTGCATTGAAGAGTGTGAGCTGGTGTACGCCCGTAGGGAGTTTTTCCTTGGGAATGATGAACGCGGCTGCACCATTCCTTACCGAAAGGGTGTCGAAGTATGCTACCGTGCCGCGGCAGATGAGCATCACGCCCATCAGTTCGTCGGGGCAGCCGGCATATCCCGTGAGGCGGCCTCGCAGCTGTCCCGGGCGCAAGTTGTCGGCCATGAGCGTGTAGCCCTTGTCGACAGGCTCGGGCAGGCGGAAGGTGTATCTCTTTCCTTCGTAGGTGAACTCGGCCGTGTGGCGTTTCTTGGTGGGTGTCAGGGTAAACTGTCCCATGCCGTCGTGCTGGGTGGTGAGGGTGGTGGGGGCTTCTCCCTCCTCGGTCTGCAACTCTCCGCTCACCTCGACGCCTTGCCCATTGGCTCCGATGGCCTTGAAGGCGATGCGGCAGGGGATGCCCATCACGAGGTTTCCCCCCTCGGGATAGAAGGATACGGTGAGTGCCTTGGTCTTTTCGGCTTCGGGGCGTTGGATGTCGTAGGGGTTGTCCCATCGGCGTATGGTGGGGTTGCTGTAGTCGCCCTCCTTCTCGGGTGCTTCATACACGGGGAACACACGGGAGAACACGCCCGCATCGGCAAAGTTGAGCATCGTGCGTGTGTAGGCTCTCACCTCGTAGTACCCGCTGGGCAGTGCCGTCACACCACGCAGGGCGCGGGCCTCCTCGGTCGGTACGTCTATCAGGGGGAGCGAGCCGCTGGCCCGTCCGTTCTCCACCTTTAGCTTCAGCTGGCGCAGCACCACGCCGTTGGGTGAGAGCAGCTCCACGTAGAGCACCTTGCTCGGTGCCGGGGTGTGGGTCGATGCGTTCACCACGTAGGCCGAGAACCAGATGACATCGCCTTGGAAATAGGCGGTATTGTCAAAGTGAAGGTACACCTTCTCCTGTTGGCATATCTGGCTGAACTGGTAGCTGTTCTGTACGTAGGAGACTAATGATTGGAACGCGGTGGGCTGTGCCGATGCTGTCGTGCCGATGGCGAGCAGCCATGCGAGAATAAGGCTATGTCTTTTCTTCATCTTATCACTATGTTATATTGGGCGCAAAGATAGTGAAAAATGTGTAAATGAATGAAAAAAGCAACGGACGATTCTCATATATTGTTTGCTTTTTTGTACCTTTGAGATAAATCTCGAAGATATTGGCGCTCGCTGTGAAATATTCAAGCAAGCTTGATATTATTTCGCTCGCTTTTTGTATCTTTGCAACCAAATCTCTATAGCTGTGACGATAACCCTATGAGAAACGTCTACTACAAATACAACGAGAAGACCAAGACGTACGTCCGCGTATATCCCAATCTGCGTGCCCGCCTGTTCACCTATTTGCGCAGGGCCTTGGTGTTTGTGCTGTTGGGCGTGTCGGGCTATTTCATAACGTTGCTTCTCTTGGGTACTCCCGAGAGTGCCGACGACCTGCGCGCTGAGAATGCACGCCTGCAGGGGCAGTATGCCGTGCTGTCGCAACGCCTCACCGAGGCGATGGAGGTGATGGAGGATATACGCCAGCGCGACGACAACCTCTACCGTGTGATGTTTATGGCCGACCCCATATCGGAGGATGTGCGCAATGCCAACTATGCCGCCACCAACCGCTACGAGGAGTATGAGAGTATGGACAATGCCGCGCTGGTCATCGCCACCACACAGAAGATGGACCAGCTCGCGCGTCAGCTCTACATCCAGTCTCAGTCGTTCGATGAGATTGTCGACTTCTACCGCAACCACGAGGATATGCTGCTTCACCTGCCCGCCATACAGCCTGTGGCCAATAAGGACCTCAAGCGCACGGCTTCGGGATACGGATACCGCGTGCATCCCATCTACCAGACACGCATCTTCCACAAGGGTATGGACTTTGCCTGCGATGTGGGTACGCCCATCTATGCCACTGCCGATGGTGTGGTCAAGAATGCCCGTTACGAGAAGGGGTATGGCTATATCGTGACCATAGACCACGGTTACGGCTATGAGACACGCTATGCCCACCTGAAGAAGATGGAGGTGAAGAAGGGGCAGCGTGTGGTGCGTGGCGAGACCATCGCCCTCTCAGGCAACAGCGGACGCTCTACGGGTCCGCACCTGCACTACGAGGTGCTGCAGCGTGGACGCCATGTGAACCCTGCGCACTATTACTTCATGGACCTCGATGCCGACCAGTACGAGGAGATGATACGCGTAGCCGAGAACCACGGTAAGGTATTCGACTAACATATTCGGGGTAGGGTATGAGCGAGGTGAACGGCTTGAAACTGTACTACAGTATTCGTGAGGTGGCTGAGATGATGCAGCTGCCCGAGCATACGCTCCGTTTCTGGGAGAAGGAGATACCTGCGCTTAATCCCAAGAAGACGTCGGGCGGCACCCGCCAGTATACGCAGCAGGATATCGACCTGGTGCGGCTCATCCATCATCTGGTAAAGGAGCAGGGGCTTACCATTAAGGCTGCACGCGAGCGCCTCAAGACAAGCCGCCGGAAGGTCATCGACCGCCAGGACATCGTGGCACGCCTCAAGAACATCCGCGCCGAGCTGATGGAGATGAAGGCGAAGCTCGACGAGATGGCATAAATCTCTTCTATCTCTTCTTTCTAGAAACTCTAGAGCTTCTAGGACTTCTAGAAAATCGAGATCCTCTAGAGAATCTAGTCATTCTAGCCACATCACCTTTTCCTCTTCCACGCCAGGAACCACACCAGGGTGGCTGCTACGGCAGTGCCGCCTAGGACGTAGGAGAGTGTGTGGGGCAGCCGGAACCCCTCGGGGGCGATGCCGATGTAGGTGACACTCACGCAGGTCATGAACAGCGCGGGGACGAGTGTGATGATGTAGGGCTTCTTCTCACGCACCAGGTAGACGGTGATGGCCCATAGGGTGAATACCGAGAGGGTCTGGTTGCACCAGGCAAAGTAGCGCCAGATGATTTTGAAGCCATCGGCATCGGTGAGGCTGTAGATGAGTGTGGCTGCGGTGACAACGAACAGGGGGATGCAGATGATGAGTCGCTTGCGTATGCTCTTCTGCTCCAGGTGCAGGAAGTCGGCGATGATGAGGCGTGCCGAGCGCAGTGCCGTGTCACCGCTGGTGATGGGGGCAGCCACGATGCCGAGGATGGCCACGATGCCTCCGATGGTGCCTAGCCACTCCTTGGAGATGAGTGTAGCCACCTTGGCTCCGCTATAGGGGATGCCGGTGGCGGCGTCCACCGTGCCGTGCTCGCCGAAGAACCATGTGGCGGCGGCAGCCCAGATGAGTGCCACGATGCCTTCGGTCACCATCGCTCCGTAGAAGATGGGGCGGCAATGCTTCTCGCTCTTCATGCAGCGTGCCATGAGGGGCGACTGTGTGGCGTGGAATCCGCTGATGGCTCCGCAGGCGATGCTCACGAACATCATGGGGAAGATAGGCGAGGGGTCATACTTCGTGCCCAGTCCTTGCCATATCTCGGGCAGTGCGGGCGACTTCACGTAGAGCATCACGAGTATGCCGAAGGCCATGAACAGCAGGGCGATGGCAAACAGGGGGTAGATGCGTCCGATGATCTTGTCGATGGGCAGCAGCGTAGCCAATATATAATATAGGAATATGGCGACTATCCAGAAGGTGACGTTCGTCGCTTCGGGTGTCATGCCTGCCAGCAGCTCGGCGGGTCCTGATACGAACACCGCCCCCACGAGCACCATGAGCACGATGGAGAGCGCGTTCATCACCGTCTTGGCGCTGGTGCCGAGGTATTTGCCGATGAGCTCGGGCAGGTTGGCCCCGTTGTTGCGTATGGAGAGGCATCCCGAGAAGAAGTCGTGCACGGCACCGGCAAAGAGGGTTCCGACGACAATCCACAGGTAGGATGCAGTGCCGAACTGCGCCCCCATGATGGCGCCGAAGATGGGCCCGAGGCCGGCGATGTTGAGGAACTGGATCATGAAGATCTTCCACGTGGGCATGGGCATATAGTCTACGCCGTCGTTCATTGCCACCGCGGGGGTGGTGCGCTTGCTGTCGGGGGCGAACACGCGGTTCACGAAGCCTCCATACACGATATACCCCACGATGAGCAGGGCAAGTGCTGCCGAGAATGTTACCATAAAAAGTCTAATACCTATACCTGTTTTGTCTCCGGATTCCAGAAAACGCGGCAAAAGTACAAAATATTTGGGAATATGCGTTACCTTTGCACTATGAAAAGATGGTTTCTGTGTCTATTCTTGCTGTGTCCGTTGCTTACCTATGCACAGTTCGTGCATCCGCCCAAGCATGAGTACCGTGCCGTGTGGCTCACCACCATCAAGGGGCTCGACTGGCCCCGCGAGGAGCACCGGGGCGACTATGCCGCCCAGCAGGCCCACCTGTGCACCATCCTCGACAGCCTGCAGGCCATCCATATCAACACCATCCTGTTGCAGACGCGTGTGCGTGGCGATGTCATCTATCCGTCGGCCATCGAGCCCTTTGCGCCCGTCTTCACGGGTCGTCATGGTGTGGCCCCCGACTACGACCCCCTGGCCTTTGCCATCGACGAGTGTCACCGCCGTGGCATGCAGCTCCACGCATGGCTCGTCACCATCCCGCTGGGCGATGCCCCGTATGTGAAGGGTCACGGCAAGCGCTCGCTCCCGGCACGCCAGCCCGGGCAGTGCACCCGCTTCAAGGGGGCGTGGTATATGGAGCCTTCGCATCCCGCCACGGCCGAGCATCTGGGCGCGCTGGTCGAGGAGATTACGACGCGCTACGACATCGACGGCCTCCACTTCGACTACATACGCTACCCCGAGTATAGCGACACCTATCCCGATGCTTCGCTCTACAGCAGGAACCGCCGCGGCATGAGCAAGGCCGACTGGCGCCGTGCCAACATCACCCGTCTGATGCACACCCTCTACGCGAGGGTCAAGGCGCTCAAGCCATGGGTGTGCGTGAGTGCCGCCACGTTGGGCAAGCACGACGATGTGGCGCGCTACAGTAGCTACGGGTGGAATGCCTATCACACGGTGTATCAGGAGGCGCAGCGCTGGATGCGCGAGGGCTGCATTGATGCTATATTCCCGATGATATACTACACCGACAACCACTTCTATCCCTTCGTGTGCGACTGGGGCGAGCATAGCTACGGCCGCCACGTGGTGGCCGGCATGGGCACCTATCAGCTGCACCCCGACGAGAAGGACTGGTCCATCGAGGAGCTCGTGCGCCAGCTCCACGTGGTGCGTGCCCATCCCCGGATGGCGGGTGCCGCGCAGTTTCGCTCACAGTTTGTGACGGGCGATGTCAAGGGCGTCTACGGACTGCTGCGTTACCTCTATCCCTATCCTGCTCTCGTGCCTCCCATGTCGTGGATGGGGGTGGCCCCTCCGCCAGCACCGCAGGGCCTCGGGGCCTCCGTGAGCAAGCAGACCCTCACGCTCACCTGGCAGACGGCCGACTCGCTGTACTACAACGTCTATAGCAGCACCACCTTCCCTGTCGACACCTCCGACCCTGCCAACCTCGTCGCCACCCGCCTCGCCGATGGCAGCTACACCGTGCGCTTCCCCAGCGTGGCCCAGCCCCGCCACTATGCTGTGACTGCGATGGACCGCTTTGGGGGGGAGAGCACTCCCGCGCAGTGGGAGAACGTGCACGTTCACATTTGCCCGAAAAGGTTCTGATGCTTTGCCTGCGCGCATCGCGGGGTTCTTTTTTACCACGAATCTCGCGGATCTCTCGGATTTTTTTGTCAACGTGAATTTAAACTGATTTCACTGTTTTTCACGCGCTTCGCTAGTGCCGTGGATTCGCTTATCCGTGCTATTCGTGCTCAGACTTTGCAAATGTCTCATGACGCCACGTTATAAAGGACTTTCCCGAAATCAGCTGACCGGCTGACTGGGGTGGGGTAACTGCCATGCAATCAGTCGCTTCACTCGGTCAGCCTGCTGACCGAGGGTTGACCGGGGTTGACCGCTGCAAACGTTTGTGGTACAGGGGGGGGTATGGCGTGTCGGTCAGCCGGTCAGCTGATTTCGGGAAACCTCTTTATATAGGGTGGTGAAATGGGTCTACCCATTTTCTCTCGCGGGTCTACCCGTTTTCCCTCGCGGGTTACCCGTTTCTGAAAACGGACAAAGGGAATAATTTTGTTGCAGGCCTGCAATAAAAAAAATGGACAAAGAGATTTTTCGAAAAACCTTTGTCTGATTTGAAGGGGCTGCCGCGGTGTCAAATTCTCGGGGAAATATTTGTATGTTTCGGAAAACTTTCGGAACTTTGTAAAGAACTTGGAGAGAGTGTAATATAATATGTACCTAAATAAAACACATAATCCTATGAAACGACATTTAGTTGCAGCGTTTGCCTTCGTGGCATGCGCTTTGGGTGCTCTGGCGCAGGGCTTCCCGACGGTGAGCACATCGGAGAATACGGTGTGGTATCTCATCCAGTTTATTAACGGTGGCAATGCCATCACGGCCGAGACGTCGGGTGCCAATGTGACCACCTCGGCGGCTGTAGGCAAGCCCTCACAGCTGTGGAAGGTGACGGGCGATGCTACTAATGGCTACCAGCTGACCAACAAGAAGGGCTATACGCTCCACGTGGCCTCGGCTGCCAAGAACCAGATGGTGCAGGCTTCGGCTACGGCATCGGGCGTGAGCACGTTTGCCATCACGGCCAACGGTGACAACTATGAGATTCAGCCCAAGGGCAACACCGGTATCTCGATGAACCTCTGGGGCGGCCCCAACGAGAACCGTGGCGTAGGCCTGTGGGATAAGGGTGACCAGAATAATCCGGTGAAGTTTGTCGATGCTTCGGCGTTGGAGACGGCAAGCAAGTTCTCTTTGATCCCCTATCCGCAAGAGCTCGTTGTGACACAGCAGGGCACACTTCACGTGGCTGCACTGAGCGCCATTACCTATGGCAGCGATGAGATGAAGGAGCATATCGAGGCCTTTGCCGAGCAGTTGAAGACCTCATCGGGTATCACACTGACCGTGAAAGAGGCTGGCGCTGAGGCATCGGCAGGCGAGATATGGTTTGGTGTCGACGAGACTTTGCCTCGCGACGGATATACTCTCTTGGTGAAGGAGAGCGGTGTCGAGATCAAGACCTCAAGTTTCGGTGGCGAGCTCTATGCCTTGCAGACCTTGATGCAGTTGCTTCCCCGCGAGTTCTTCTCAAGCACCCTGTGCGGCACCGGATGTAGTGCCCAGTGGGACCTCCCCTTGGTGAGCATTAAGGACCATCCCCAGTTTGAACACCGTGGTTTCATGATGGACGTGGCCCGTCACTTCTTCGACAAGGATGAGGTGAAGAAGGTGCTCGACATCATGGCATTCTATAAGCTCAACCGCTTCCACTGGCACCTCACCGATGACCAGGGCTGGCGTATCGAGATTCCCGAATATCCCAAACTGACCGAGGTGGGTGCTATCCGTGCCGGCTCATTCACCAACAACGGTGACGGGCAGAAGTTCTTCGACGACACCGAGTATGGTCGTGGCTTGTACTTCACGCTCGACGACCTGCGCGAGATCGTGGCCTACGCTGCTGAGCGTAACATCGACATCCTCCCCGAGATCGACCTCCCCGGTCACATGGTGGCTGCCGTGGCATCATACCCCGAGTTCAGTTGCGACCCCACGAAGAAGTATGAGGTGCGCATCGACGGCGGTATCTCGCACGACGTGCTCAACGTGGGCAAGGATGAGGTGATCGACTTCCTCGAGTGTGTGCTCGGTCACGTGGCCGAGGTGTTCCCCTTCCCCTACATCCACCTCGGTGGTGACGAGTGCCCCACGGAGCAGTGGGCTACCAATGCGGACTGCTTGCGCCGCGTGCAGGAAGAGGGCTTGGCCGGTGTGCAAGAGTTGCAGTCATGGCTCGTAGAGAAACTCGGCACTTACCTCAAGACCGAATACGGCAAGGACATCGTCGTATGGGATGAGGTACTCGCCAACTGGAATACCAAGAACACTACCACTCCCGTTATCATGGCATGGAATCAGAGTGGTGCGCTCTCTAAGCGTGCAGCCGACCTCGGCTTCAATAGTATCCTCTGCCCCTACTCACACGTATATATCGA
>JAZRFA010000096.1:0-8018 GCA_045661085.1 Bacteroidaceae bacterium | reverse complement strand
CACCACGGCACCCAGTTTGTGAAGCGCGAGCATGGTCCACCACCACTCGTAGCGTCGCTTGAGGATGAGCATCACCACGTCGCCACGTCGGATGCCGAGGCTCTGCAGGTATGAGGCCGTGCGGTCAGACCATCGCTTCATTTCGCCAAACGTGAAGGCACGTTCCTCGCCCTCCTCGTTGGTCCATAGCATAGCACGCTTGTCGGCATTCTCCTTGGCCCATGCGTCTACCACGTCGTAGGCGAAGTTGAAATGCTCGGGCACGCACACTTCGTAGTTCTGCATGAAGTCGTCGAAGGACTCGAACCGCGGTTGCTTAAGAAATCGTTTCAACATACAATAATCGTGCTTTCGATTTTTCGGCGGCAAAGGTATGAGGTTGGGATTTAATGCTGATTTCATTCGTCCTCAATCTTGCGTCAGCTTACCACAAAATGGGATTCATTTACCAAGAAGTGGCGTGGCAAGTGGGGTAGTGTGTTGATAATGTGTGTGCTATGGCTGGGGTGAGTGGATTCCTTAGAAGAAAACGTTATCAATGCCTTGTTTCTGGAGCAAAGGGTGTCTCTTGCCATGTTCTTTATCCCTCATATCTTTGTTTTGTCACTATCATTTCCTTGTCCGACCACATAACGCTTTGTATGCTTGTAGGGCAATACGACGTTAACTATTTTTGTAGCGATAAAACCACATAGAACGAAATTTGAACTTATGAAGATTATCGGAACAGGCAGTGCGCACCCCAAACGCACACTCACAAATGACGACTTGAGTCAGATGATGGATACCAGCGATGCGTGGATTCGTGAGCGTACAGGTATTTGCACACGCCAAGTGATAACGGACGAACTCCTTGAGGACCTTGCCGCTGAGGCTGCACAAAAGGCACTCGACGATGCGGGCATCGAAGCCAGCGAACTCGACTATATCATCTGCTCCAACGTGGTGAACGAGTATGTCACTCCCACGATTGCCAGCATCGTGGAGGGAAAGATTGGAGCCATGTGCCCCTGCGTGGACCTCAATGCAGCGTGTACGGGATTCATCTATGCCATCGACTATGCCGAGGCTCTCTTGCAGACGGGTCGTGCCACCCATATCCTCGTGATGGCAGCCGAGGAGCCCACCCGTATGGTCGACTGGAACGACCGCAGCACCTGCGTGCTCTTTGGCGATGGTGCCGGAGCCATGGTGGTGACCCGAGGCGATGGGCTCAAGGGCATCAAGGTATCATCGAAAAGCAATACTGCAGTGCTGCACTATAAACGCAAACTGGAACCCTCTCCCTTTGTTACCAAGGAGGAGCAGCACATACCGCTCTACATGGCAGGACAGGAGGTGTTCAAGACGGCTGTCACCTGCTCTGTGGGCGACCTGATGGATGTGCTTACGGAAACTGGACTAAGCAAGAACGATATCACCTATTATATATTACACCAAGCCAACTTCCGCATCCTCGACTACATACGCCACCGCTTCGGTGTGGATGGCGCAAAAATACCCATGAATGTGGACAAGTATGGCAACACCTCATCGGCCAGCATACCCATGTTACTGGACGAGCTGAATCGTGAAGGAAAGTTTAAAAAAGGCGATTTGCTTGCTTTTAGTGCCTTCGGAGCTGGATTTACCTCGGGTGCGTGCATCATCGAATGGGATAAATAAGTATATTTGCAACAATTTTTTGGGTTTGTTAGTTATGAAGTTTTCACCTGATAGGTTAAACTCGAAACTAAAAAACCACAAACTTGATAACTAAAATGAATATGGAAAGAAGAGTTGTAATTACCGGAATGGGCACTATCAGCCCCGTAGGAAATACTGTTGCAGACTTCTGGAACAGCCTCATTGAGGGTAAGAGCGGATTGAACTTTATCCAAGGATATGACGATGTGGACCTCCCCGTACGCATCGTAGCACAAGTGAAAGACTTTGACCCCGTAGCTAACGGACTTGAGCGTGCCGACGTACGCAAGATGGACCCCTATTGCCAATATGCTGTGGCAGCAGCCAATCAGGCTGTGCAGGATAGCGGTTTGGTGAGCGGAGAGAACATTGCTCCCGACCGCTTCGGAGTATATGTAGGCTCAGGTATCGGTGGTATCCACACCTTCGTACGTGAGACGGAGAAGTACCTAACCGAGGGAGCACGTCGCGTGTCACCCTTGTTTATACCTACTATGATAGCCAACATCGCATCGGGTAACATCGCCATCCGTCACAATGCTCAAGGAGCTTGCTTGCCCGTGGTGACAGCTTGTGCCACAGGTACTCACTCGGTGGGTGAGGCTTTCCGTGCCATCAAGTATGGTATGGCCGATGCCATTATCACTGGTGGCTCCGAAGCGGCCTTGAACCCCTTGGCGATCGGTGGCTTTGCCAATAGCCGTGCGCTCACCAGTGCCGAGACATTGGAGGATGCGTGCACTCCCTTCGACGCACGCCGTAGTGGTTTCACCATGGCCGAAGGTGCCGGCATCCTTATCCTCGAAGAGTATGAGCATGCCATACAACGTGGTGCTACCATCTATGCCGAGGTGGCAGGCTATGGCAACACCTGTGATGCCCATCACTACACTGCTCCGCGCCCCGATGGCATACCCGCATCCAAGGCCATCCGTATGGCACTCGACGAGGCTGGCTACACCTCAGAGGATGTGCTCTACATCAATGCACACGGTACCAGCACCCCACTCAATGACAAAACCGAGACCTACGCTATTAAGCTTGCTCTCGGTGAGGAAGATGCACGCAAAGCACTCATCAGCTCCACCAAGTCGATGACAGGACATATGTTAGGTGCTGCAGGAGCAGTTGAACTCATGGCTACGGCTTTGGCCCTGAAGTATGGCATCGTACCTCCCACCATCAACTACAAGGAGGCCGATCCCGAATGCGACCTCAACTATGTGCCCAACAAGGCAGCAGAGGTCAGCATCACTATGGGAGCATCCAACTCATTGGGCTTTGGTGGTCACAACGCTTGCGTAGTCCTGAAAAGAATCTAGTAAACATCCTTCCCCTATGACACAAGAAGAAATCAAGACCCTTCTCCCTCACCGTGCTCCGATGTTGCTTGTCGATAGCCTCGAAGAGGAGATTGTAACGAATGACAATGGCGAGGTTACCCGCTATGCCATAGGTGTCTACCACGTGCGTGGTGACGAGTTTTTCTTGCAGGGCCATTTTCCCGACTACCCCGTGGTGCCTGGTGTCATCCTCTGCGAGATGATGGCCCAGTCGTGTGCCCTGCTCCTCGGTGATGAGCTTAAGGACAAACGCCCTCTATACACGGGTATCGACAAGGTACGCTTCAAGTATCAAGTGCGTCCTGGCGACACCATCGTGCTGCGCTCTACCATCACCGAGCATCGTCGGTCTCTCGTGTTGGCCAAGACAGAAGCAACGGTCGATGGCAAACTCTGCTGCTGTGGCAACCTCTCTTTTATGTTGGTATGATAAACCCTTGCCGTCTGACATCACAAACCACGACACGACAATGAACCTAAACATTATAGTCCTTGCCAAGCAAGTCCCCGACACACGCTGCGTGAGCCAAGGCACCATGAACGCCGATGGCACCATCAACCGCGCAGCATTGCCTGTCATCATCAACCCCGATGACATGAAGGCACTCGAGCAGGCCTTGCGCCTCAAGGAGCAGCATCCCGGCTCCACCATCCAAGTGCTCACGATGGGTCCCTCGCGTGCAGCCGAGGTGGTGTGCGAGAGCCTCTTCCGCGGTGCCGATGGGGGCTACCTGCTCTCCGATAGCGCTTTTGCCGGTGCCGACACCTTGGCTACATCGTATGCCCTCGCCACAGCGATTGGTAAGATGGGAACGTATGACATCATCTTTTGTGGCCGTCAAGCCATCGATGGAGAGACTGCACAGGTGGGCTCACAGGTGGCCGAGCGCCTTGGCGTGCCCCAAATCACCTATGCCGAGGAGATACTCAGCGTGGGCGAGGGAAGCATCACCATCAAGCGCCGAATCGACGATGGCATAGAGATGGTAGAGGCTCCTTTCCCCTGCGTAATCACCGTAGATGGTGCCGCAGCACCTTGCCGCCCACGTAATGCCAAGTTGCTGATGAGTCACAAGCGCACCAGCATCGCGCAGTGGAGCGCAGCAGCTATTGAGGCCGACATTACACAGTGCGGGCTCTCAGGTTCGCCCACCCGTGTAAAGGCTGTGGAGAGCATCGTGCTCAGTGCCAAGGAAAGCCGCGTGATGGGTGGCAGCGATGAGGAGATAGAGAATCTGATGGTAGAATTGTTTGGATGAGAAGCTATGAACAATCTATTCGTATATTTAGAGTTACAGGAAGAGAATCGTGTGGCCGAGGTGAGTCTCGAACTGCTCACCAAAGGGCGCTCGCTGGCCAATGAGCTGGGCTGCCAGCTCGAAGCAGTAGCTGTGGGCACTGGGCTCGATGGCATTGCCACACAGGTGATGCCCTATGGTGTAGACACACTGCACCTCTTCGATGCCGAGGGGCTCTATCCCTACACCACCTTACCCCACGCAGCTGTGCTGACCAGGCTCTTCGAAGAGGAGAAACCGCAGATAGCTCTGCTGGGTGCTACAGCCATAGGCCGTGACCTTGGTCCCCGCGTTTCGGCAGCGCTGAAAAGTGGCCTCACTGCCGACTGTACCGCCCTTACCATTGGAAATTACACCGATGAAAAGGCAGGAAAACACTACGTAAACATATTGCTACAGATGCTCCCCGCCTTCGGAGGCAATATCGTAGCCACGATTGTCAACCCCGAGCATCGCCCACAAATGGCCACCGTGCGTGAGGGTGTGATGAAGAAGGAGATACTTGATGCTCACTATCAGGGCAGAGTCATCCGCCACGAGGTGAAGGACTATGTCACCGATGCCGACTTTGTCGTTAAAGTCATCGAACGCCACATCGAGCGCGCCAAGCATAACCTCAAGGACGCTTCCGTAGTGGTGGCTGGAGGCTATGGCGTGGGCTCACGAGAGAACTTCGAACTGCTCTTCGACCTCGCCAAGAAGCTGCACGGTGAGGTGGGCGCAAGTCGGGCTGCCGTAGATGCGGGCTTCGTGGAACACGACCGCATGATAGGGCAGACGGGCCTTACCGTACGCCCCAAACTCTACATCGCCTGCGGCATCAGCGGACAGATACAGCACACCATCGGTATGCAAGAAAGCGCAGTCATCGTCTCCATCAATAGCGACCCCGATGCCCCCATCAACGCCATTGCCGACTACGTCATCACAGGGCGTGTCGAGGAGGTGCTGCCAAAGATGATAAAAGGGGGACCCTCCCTAACCCTCCCAAGGGAGGGAACTCAGCCTAATATGAAAATGATTGATAACGAATAATAAGGACCGTGATGCCCGAGTCCCCTCCCTCACAGGGGGGGTAGGGTGGGTCTCCACATACTATGAACTACTATACCGACAGCCCCGAACTCAAGCACTACTTGAACCACCCGCTCATGAAGCGCATCGTGGAGCTCCGCGAACGCGACTTTGCAGAGAAAGACCAGTATGCCCATGCGCCTCAGGATTATGAGGATGCCATAGATAGCTACGATAAAGTACTCGAGATTGTAGGTGAAATCTGTGGCGATATCATCGCTCCCAATGCCGAGAGCGTCGACCACGAGGGGGTTACCTGCCGAGATGGCCACGTCTACTACGCCTCGGGTACCGAGCAGAACCTCGATGCCCTGCGCAAGGCGGGCCTCATGGGCCTGTCGATGCCGCGCCGCTATGGCGGGCTCAACTTTCCCAGTGTGGCCTTCATGCTTGCTGCCGACATGGTGAGCCGTGCCGATGCAGGCTTCGAGAACCTGTGGGCACTACAGGATTGTGCAGAGACCATCTACGAGTTTGGCAGCGAGGAGCAGAGAGAACGCTACATCCGCCGCGTATGTGAAGGAGCGACCATGAGCATGGACCTCACCGAGCCCGATGCAGGATCCGACCTACAGAGTGCACAACTCAAGGCCACCTACGATGAGGCTGCCGGCTGCTGGCGACTCAATGGGGTGAAGCGCTTCATCACCAATGGCGACAGCGACATACACCTCGTGCTGGCCCGCTCCGAAGAGGGCACCAAGGATGGTCGAGGACTCTCGATGTTCATCTACGACAAACGCGACGGCGGTGTCACCGTGCGTCGCATCGAGCATAAGATGGGCATCAAGGGTAGTCCCACCTGCGAACTGGTATACAATAATGCCCGTGCCGAGCTCTGTGGCGAGCGCCGCCTCGGCCTCATCAAATATGTGATGGCACTGATGAATGGTGCTCGCCTCGGCATTGCTGCCCAGGCGGTGGGTATCTCACAGGCGGCCTATGAGGAGGCTGTGGCCTATGCCCGCACCCGTCGTCAGTTTGGAAAGCCCATCATCGAGATGGCTCCCGTAGCCGAGATGGTAGCTGGCATCAAGGCCAAGCTCGATGCCACACGTGCCATACTCTATCAGACAGCCCGCTACGTCGACATCTATAAGGCGCTCGAGGACATGAGTAAGGAGCGCAAGCTCACCCCCGAGGAGCGCAAGGAACAGAAGTACTATGCTAAGTTGGCCGACTCGTTCACTCCCCTCTCCAAGGGTTTGGGCAGTGAATTGTGCAACCAGAACGTCTACGACTGCGTGCAGGTGCATGGCGGCTCGGGCTACATGAAGGACTATGCCTGCGAGCGCCTCTACCGCGACGCCCGCGTCACCAATATCTATGAGGGTACCACCCAGATGCAGGTCATCGCTGCCATACGCTACGCCACCTCGGGCTTCTATGCTGGGGTGATGAAGGAGTTTGCCGAGTGGGAGGTGTCGCCCGAACTGGCCTCCCTGAAGGCTCGCCTCGACGCCATGGTGCCCCGCTACGAGGAGGCTGTGGCCACCATCGTGGAGCTGAAGGACCAGGAGCTCACCGACCGCATGGCACGCCGCCTCGTCGAGATGGCTGGCTACCTCATCATGGGCTACCTCCTGCTGCAAGATGCCACTGCCAATGCTGAGCGCTTTGCCTCGTCGGCCCGCACCTTCGTGCGATGGACCGAAGATGAGGTGGACAAGCACACAGGGCATATCAAGCGCCTCAAATCAGCGTATTGATTCACTAATAAGGTTTACATAATAACAGACTCGGCGAGTAGGGAATCTCCTAACCCGCCGAGTCTGATTCATTTTCGTGCCTATTTAATTTCTCAACCGCTCTATTTGGCGCAACACTTCATCCAAGCGTTTCTTGTTGGCTTGCTGCTGAGTAATGCCCAAGCCGACGGTGACACCCATCGCAAATACGGTGATGCTAATGACGGTAAGGTTCCACGAGGAATCGCTGCCAATAAGAATAGTCCACACTATCAACACGATGAGCGGAAGAGCGAGAATGCTGTTAGCAACCTTAGGCAGATGCTTGTGGCGGGCAACGTGTTCCGTTGCCTCGGTCATACTCATGGATGGGAGATTAGCAGCATCAAGTGCCTTATAGGCTCGCTTATTGAGTATAACTTCCAAGATTCCCGTAGCAATGATGAGCAAACAGAAGCCCCAATAATGAAAACCTTTGTCGATAAATTGCATCAGGAATACTATGCCGACAATAGGTGCGGCAATTGCTGATGTACGGAAGCGCGACTGATACCACTGCTCCACGCGTGAGAGTTTTCTCTCCATCGAATCTTTCAGTATCTCCTCATTGATGATGCGCTGCTGGTCCAATTTGTGATCCAAGAGTGTGAACTGCGCTTTCAGTTCCTGCAACTCGGCAGAGTCAATTATTTGCTGTGTCATAATGCTTTACTTTTTAGAGTTGTTAGACATTGATTTGAGTTGCTCCTTGATGCGGAACAATCTGGTAGTAACGCTCGACAAACTGATGCCCACCACGTTGGCTATGCGCTGATAGCTCATATTCTCCAGCCAAAGGAGAATGATGGCTCTATCGAAGACATCGAGGCGGTTGATTCTGTCGTACAACATCTGAATCTGTTTACTGTGTTCGTCGTCATCGTTGTACA
>JAZRFA010000095.1:0-8871 GCA_045661085.1 Bacteroidaceae bacterium | reverse complement strand
GGCTCTATGCTGGATGCACTGATAGAGCAGTTGCCCGGTGTGGAGCTAAAGGGCAACCAAATCCTTGTGAACGGACGGTATGTGGAGAGTTTGCTGGTCAACGGAAAGGATTTCTTCCGTGGCGACCCTAGCGTGGCGTTGCAGAATCTACCGGCCTATATGGTAAACAAGGTGAAGGTATATGAAAAGGAACACGAGGACGCCTACATCACGGGCACACTACGAGAGAAACCGTTGGTGGTGGACGTGAACCTGAAGAAAGAATTCGCCACGGGTTGGATAACGAATGCAGAAGCGGGATATGGCACGGGCGACCGATATATGGGGCGTGTGTTTGGCCTGATGTTTACCCAGCAGGCGCGACTGAGTGTATTCGGCAACGTGAACAACACGAGTGACACGCGGCTTCCTGGCTCTAAAGGCGACTGGAACCCCTCGTGGCAGGCTTCGGGTGTGACCGACATGAAGTTGGGCGGCCTCGATTTCCGTTGGGACAACAAGGAGGAGACCTTCGGTGTGGAGAGCAACCTGAAGGTGTATGGCGAGGACGAGCATAGCGAACAGGCCACATCGGCTACCCGATTCTACAAGGATGGGGACGAATATGTACGTTCACGAAACGAAGAGAGAGACAATCAAGTGCACATCATGTCGAACCACCGTCTGTATGGTAAGGGGAGGTATTGGTATCTTGATTTCCGCCCTGAGATGGAGTATTTCCACAACGACATCGGCAAGACAAGCGAGGGAGCCGTATTCAATGCATTGCCAAGCGAGAGTTACCGCAGTGCATCGCTCGACAGCATATTCCGCCCGGCATACAGCAACGCACTGCTCGAAGCCATGGTATACAATGCGCAAAGCCGTTCGATGAGCGACCGCGAGCAACTGAGGCTGAAGGGCTATCTGTATGGCTCGATGAAGTTTGAGCGTACGCTTGACCATATCGTATTTATCGCAACGGGCAATCGATACACGTATGAAGACCACTCGTTCGGTCACACGATGCTCCACTACGGACAGCACATCGCGAAACCCGACGACAACCGCAGCCAATATATCCACAGCCGGAGATGGGAGAACAGCCTATCGTCACAGATAGACTACAACCATGCCTTTGACGAGTCACGCAACTTTGTGCTGCGTCCCAAGTACACCTACTCGTACAACTCCAGCAATGCGTTCGGCAACCTATACCGCCTCGACTGGTACGAAGGATGGGGTCCTAAGGACAGGGAGCTGGGAATGTTGCCCTCCACACGCGACTCGCTGAGCCATGTGCTTGATGTGGCCAACAGCAGCAACAGCGTAGCGCACACCCACCACCACAAACCGAGCCTCGAGCTGGAACGCACAAGATACAACGACAAAGGCTCGCGTCACTACCTGCTACGCCTACCGCTGAACATTACATCGGAGCGGCTCGACTACCAGCGGGGCAGCATCGACACACTGGTACACCGCCTTACTGCACGCTTGGAGGGAAGTGCCGAGTACCGCATAGTGAACGATATGAAGGGCGACTCCATTCCGCGTCACGAGTACAAGTGGACCTACAACTTCTCCCAATCGGCGCCATCGCTCTCCTATAACATTCCTTATATAAACGACAGCGACCCACTGGCGATATACATCAATCGTAACGACGGACTGAGGAACACCCATCGCCATAGTGCGAGGTTCTACTTCCAGCATCGCAAGCGTCAGCATTTCGCTGAAGCGGGAATAGACGGTACACTCGTGCGCAACGCCATTGCCCACTACCGCACCTATGACAAGGGCACGGGTGTCACCACCACACAGCCCACCAACATCAACGGCAACTGGCAGGCCAACGCTTATTATAATATGAGCAGCACACTCGATGATGCTGCCACTATGACCCTCACGCACGGAACCACGGCAGGGTATGTCAACAGCGTAGACTATATCAGCGTCGTAGGTTCTGCAGCATCGCCCAAGAGTGTGGTGCGCAACGTGAATCTCCGCGAGAGCCTGGGATTCGAGAACAAATGGGAGCAGTCTACCGTCTACCTCAAGGCCAACGCCACCTACCGCTATGCCACGGGCAACCGAGAGGACTTCACCACCATCCACGCCATTGACTACGACTATGGCCTGACGTTGAGGAGCGAACTGCCGTGGGGAGTCAACCTCAGCACCGACCTCACCATGTATAGCCGCCGTGGCTATGCCGACGAATCGATGAACACGAATGACTTAGTATGGAATGCCCGTCTGTCGAAGAGCATCCTGAAGGGCAACCTCACCTTTATTGCCGACGGCTTCGACCTGCTGGGGCAGCTCTCCAACATCCGTTACTCGGTGAATGCGCAGGGCATACAGGAGACATGGCACAACGTAGTGCCGCGCTACGCCATGATGCACGTGGTGTACCGATTCAATAAACAGCCGAAGAAGTAATGTTTGAGAGACTTATTCTCTCATGCCACGCTTTTGCCACGCATTTGCCACGCTATTTTTTTTGATACAAACCGATGAAATCAGTATTTTTGCATCATGGTAAATAAAAAGACAAGATACTACGCTATGAAACAAATCCACTACATAGTATGTCTTCTGTGTCTCGCCACGATGGTGAGTTGCAGGGGAAAGAGTGAAGAGAAGCAGGGCAATACTCCTCTCACGCCCCATCAGGAATTTCTACAGGCAGTGAGCAAACACAACTTGTTTACAAAAGCCAAAGACAAGGCTGCGCTCTACGAAGCCGAATACCACTATGCCAATGTGGCTATTCGTGGTGATGCCCACGACTCACTGCGTGTGAGAGCTTTGTACAATCTGCACAGTATAGAAAACCATGGAGCCTATGGCCGCACCAACTATGCCAAGGCGCTGATGTATATCAACCGCTGCATAGAGTATGCCAAGGCTGGCACCACCGACAGCATCAAATTGGCACTATTCTATGCACACAAAGGCGATGACTTATGGCACTATGGAGAGACTGACTCGGCCATACACTATTGCCACAAGGCGATGAACTTTCCTGTACGCATAAACTATACAGACTATATCGTATCTTACGTATTGAAACACATATACGAAGAGCGCAATATGCCCGACTCTGTCGCCTACTACGAACAGCGTTTCAGGTATGTGAGAAAACTGCCAGGAAATCAGTTCAACCGACACAATATACATGAGTCTCTATCGGCTAGTGAGTTTGAAGCTGAGATGAAGCGTACAATGGAAGAGTCCAAACTTCTGAAAGCGACAACCCCGAAGGAAGCGACAGAAGAAGAGGAGGTATCTTCAGACGACACCATCGACCTTACCCTTCCGTTATGCGTCGTTCTGCTTGCCGTACTCGCTCTATACCTATATAATAAGCATCGCAAAACATCAGCCAAAGTTGAGCCGCAAACTATCACAGAAGAGGAACATCAACTATTGGGCACCGAAGAGGAACGAGGAGAGACCTTTGCGCTACCCGAGACACTCGTATTGCGCCGCTCACTTGCCGATGGCAAACGCGCTTTTGAGCATACGGAAAGTTTCGATGACCTCAACACGATGCAGATAAAGGAAAAGGAACTCTACGACATGGCCTTCGAGGCCACACGCGATGTGGAGAGCACGCTGTTTGCCTCATTCAAAGAGGCTTGTGCTACACTTATCGAGAGTGCCGAACTCAACGACCAAGAACTCATCTGCTGCTTTTGCACCTACCTTGGCTATACGAACAACGTCATCGCATACATCGGGCACACCACGCCAGGCACCATCCGCAAACGCAAGGACCGCATCAAGAAGAAACTCCCCACCGACTTCTGTGATATCATCTTCGGAGGCAAGGGATAGAGGTGTTAGTGGCAGATTGTAAATCGTTGAATATTCCAGAACATAGATATAGATATAGAACAATATTATATCACACACCACGGAGGATGTTCATTCATCCTCCGTTTTCTTTGTATAGGATTTTACTCTTTCTCCTCTTTACGTCTTGTGGCACGATAGGTATGATAGCAGTATCTAAGAAATAAATGAAAAAAAATATCACTACCTTTGTAACTTTCGGGGCTTTTCTGCGTCTTGCAGGTGAAAAGAGACTTCACAAACACACAAAGAGTGACACACGAGGAATTCAAACGGCGGTTTATGCCGTTGCAGCAGATGCTCTATCGCGAGGCGTTCAAGGTGCTGGGCGATAGATTCGAGGCGGAGGATGCTGTGCAGAACCTCTATGTGCGCTTGTGGGAGCAGAGAGATGAGATAGGACACATCATTTCGCCCGAGGCCTATTGCCGCACGATGCTCAAGCGTATCTGCATCGACCGCTGGCGGAGGATAAGGGCACGCGACGCAGATGTGGAGTTTGTGGAGGAGACGTCCGAGGCCAATGCTCCACCCGAGGCAGAGGGTGAGGCTGCGACAGAGTATCTCGAGCATTTCCTCACCACCCTCCCCGAGATGCAGCGACGGGTGATGAGGATGCAGATGCAGGGGAGCAGCCCCGAAGAGATTGTCAAGGCGACGGGATTTACGGAAGGGAATATCAAGGTCATCGTGTCGCGCATACGAAAGAGATTCAAGGAATTGTATTATAAACGATAAGGAGTTAAAGTTATGACTGACAAACAACTGAAAGATTGGATGGAACGCTTCTTCGACGCCGAACTGACGGTGGATGAGGAGCGCGAACTGTACCGCTATCTTTGCGCGAACGAGGTCTCGGCTGAACTCCGCAAAGACCGTGAAGTTATCCTTGCGCTGTGCAGCACAGCAGAGGAGGATATTGAACTCCCCGAAGGTGCGGTCGAACGACTGGAGGCGATGCTCGATGGGCTGGAGAAGATGAGGACCCACCTAAATCCTCCCTGTGAGGGAGGACTTAAGAAAGTGCGTCCTCGATACACCCTCCCTCACAGGGAGGGATGGGGTGGGTCTTTCCTTCTCCGTGCCGCCTGTGCCGCAGCCGTGGTGGCAATCGTGTTCTTGGCCATACCCTATGGTGACAATAACCACACGGACGAGGCTACGGTGTTGGCGATGGTCGATGATGTAGACAAGGACACCTTCGACAATCCCGAAGAGGCGATGCAATGCCTCATGGCGGCTTATGGCGATATGATGCTGGCCGTCAACACGGCACGCGACAACACACGTGAGGCGTGCCTAAGTTTAGAGCAATCGCAAGCGGTATTGCGTGAAATGTTTAATGTGAAAATAAACTGATGAGATTATGAAACGATACTTTTTATTTATTGTGATGTCACTTGTGCTCCACACAAGCGGTGTATTCGCCCAAGCGGCACAGCCGAGGGAGAAGAGTGAGGTAGAGGTGTTCATGCAGCAGGTGGCAAAGGTTGTTGCTAAATCCAACGAGATTGACTATTCCTACATATCTACTAGTATGTTCAAGCAGATATTGTCGCAATTGTTATCCATCGTTAATGACGAGGCAAAGGAAGAATTGGACCTAGATAAAATATTTGGATCGGCAATGTACATGCGACGCTTTATCAGTACAGGAACCGAAGGCTACAAACTACTGGAAGTTGCAATGCATCCATTCTGGGGTTTCCTAGAAGAAAGGGAGGTGGTTATGGGTATGGAACTATGTGCTCTCAACCGACAAGACGGAGTGGTTTCAATGATATATGGCAACTCTGAAAATGTGCTCGTCTTCAACAACAACCACAAAGACTTGAACTATAGCATAGTGTTTGTTGCAGGTTTATCATACGAAGCCTTTATGAAGATGAACGATAGTGGCATTGATTTAGGATTTTGATTTTAACACAGACTGATTATGAAAAAGATGATATTATGCTTCATTGCCGCCGTATGCACAGCAATGACGATGCAAGCCCAAGAGATAGATTGGACGGGATTGACGATATTTGCAGAAGAACTGGAGGCTCTCCAAGATGAGCATGTGTCGTGCGATACGATGACACACCGAGAACTGCTAGATTATCTGGACACGGAGATTATTAGTGATTCCGTCACCGATGCTCTATTAGCCAAATTGGATAAGAAGGACTTCCGACTCATCAAGATTTCATCACCCGATGGTATAGGCCGCGAAATCATCTATAAAGTGCTCGACAAATACGAGGTTACCACTGCCGAGGTCTTGTTTGGCATTCCCTTATTGCTTTGCAATCGCAGCAACGGCGACCAAGCAATGCTCTTTGTCGGTGATAAGGCATCGCTGATGGTTCTCGACCACGGAGACTCAATAGAGGTTCTCTACCTGAATACCGACTTAATGGAAACCCTTAAGGAGGTCTTTACGGCGATGATGATTCATGGCAATGGCGGCAGTATTACCATAGGAGAATCGGGCGACTTGCAGTTCAGTTATTCGTTCAGCAGGACGACAGAGGCCATAACGACAGAGAGAAATGCGAACGGAGGCGAAGAGCCGAAGGTGTATTCGTTCGACCAGCAATCTGATGGTACCGACCCATACGAACGCTTTAATGAAGAGGTTAATAAAGTAGCAACCCTAACAGCAATGCCAGACATGTCTGGACTTATACGAGAGATGGAAAAATTAGAAAAACCCTCTTTTTTACTTATCCCTGGGTCCGATCGCTACAATGTATTTCCTCCCAGCGTACCGGAAGAAATAAGAAAAGAAATGCAGCCCTACGCTGTCTATGGCGTGTATGATTGGATTAACGAATTGGGCTTCGGTAAAGGAGCAATGACAGACAGTGCCGACCAGAAGTCCGAAATCATCCTTCCCGAAGATGTGGCACGACTCTATGCCGTGAAGCACCAGCCACAAGAGAAGTGGAACGAGGAGGGATACTCACCATTATTCAAGGCGATATACCAAAAGGAGTATCAAGGTAGCACACCTGCTGTGCTCTACCGCCACTCGAAGAATGAAGCGGGATACAAGGATATGCTCAGTGACCTGGGATTCCTCTTCAAACTCGAACTAGGCGATACCTATAGAAACCTAAAGGTGACGCAGCAGAGCGAGCGCAACGGCAAGCGCTTCGTACAACTCTATGGCGAGGGCCGCATCCTGATGTGCGTGTTCGACTCACCCGAAGACAAGTACTGCCACATGAGCATCCTCATTGGCGGAGGTGGCGGCTTCGAGCAGGCAGTCAACGAGTATGTCATCGGTGGAGAGAGAGACATTGCCACGCGATGCAACATCATCATCAACAGCGACCCGTCAGACGGCTCAGGCGACATACACTTCACCACCGATGAGTACTTCTTTGCTGGTAAGTCTCACAAGAGCGGGGTGCACATTGATTTTAAGTATTGGGATTTGTATACAAAATAAAATAAAAGGACTATGAACAAGAGATTATCATTGACAACGATGCTTGCCATTGCAAGTTTTGTAACGCTCGTGGCACAGACCACAGCACTTGTAACTTATGAGGGTGGTTATTTCATAAAGGACGGCAGGAAGTGGACCGAGTTCCGCCCGGCCGACAAAGTGGAGCCTTGGAATGAGTACAAACAGTACAAGGAGGATGACAAGTTCTTTTATATCAAGAGCAAGAGATGTAATGTTGCTGTTCCCAAAATCTATCATGACAAGATTTTAGTTGACCGAAAGAAAAACGGGAATTGGGAGGTTGTGTACAACACTTTGAGCGTATATCTACTTTGCCCCGAAGGCGATGCTCTCTACTACACATATAGAAATCACAGACTCGAACACGGCGAATACGATGGTTATTTTGTGCGCGATAACTTCACCTGGCGCGAGTACCGCCCAAGAATGAAGAGTACCGTCTGGGCAGAGTTCAAGCAGACATCAGAGGACAGCAGGTATTTCACTCTTGAAAGCAGCAACAATATCGTATATATCCCGAAGAGTACAAATGATGATATTGTCATCAAGGATAAGAACAACAGAAACTGGACTGGAGGTTATAAGATTCAGGCAGTGAATGACCGTTCGGCAGCCTATCCGTACAATTTCTATTATCTGAAGAGCGGACGACTTAAAAGTAAGGATAAATCTGAACTGACAGACAATGCTGCACGCATAAGCCTTGACAACAAGTGCAACATACAGGTTGCTTTTGACGGTAAGCACTATGACCTTACATATATCAGTATTGAGACTGCCGATGTCGACAGTAAGGAGGCCATACTCATAACTATTGACACGCAGAACAGGATATGGCTTTACGACGGGACAGCACGTATTGAGTGCAAGAAACTGGGCAAGAGAATGCTCTTCGACGGTACCAATGACAAGGACTATCGCGCTATTATGGAGCAATTACGCATAGGTACGTTCCGTATGTAAATTCTCGTTTGCCAACAGTTCGAGTGAATTTGCACCTACGGCGAGAGAGAGACTTCACACCGTATGTCATCCTAAACGAATGTGAACCTCTAGGTCGCTGACCCGAACCTTTAGGTCGACGCCCGAGGCGTCAGCCTTGGCTGTTAAGCCGAAGGGGCTGAAGTCAAGGGGAAAAGCAAAGAACCCACAGGATGACAACTAAAAACCCAAGAATTCAAAAAACTCAAAATACTATGAACAAAAGACTATCATTGACAACGATGCTTGCCATCGTGAGTTTCGTATCGCTCGTGGCGCAGACCACAGCACTCGTGCCCTACGTGGGCGGTTACTTCGTAAAAGACGGCAACAAGTGGACCGAGTATCGCCCTGCCGACAAGACGGGCAAGTGGAGCACTTACAAGCAGTACAAGGAGAACGACACCTTCTTCTACGTGGAGAACAAGAAGTGCCGCTTGGCCATTCCCAAACTGGGCAAGGACATGATCTTCATCGACCGCGAGAAGAACAACGACTGGAAGCAGGTGTACACTACCATCGACGTGCATCACCAATGCGTAGAGCCCGAAGGACTCTTCTACTGCTACAACGATGGCCGTGGCCGC
>JAZRFA010000094.1:0-9645 GCA_045661085.1 Bacteroidaceae bacterium | reverse complement strand
CCATCCCCTTCGTCAATAAGGAAGAGGGTTTGGTCATAACCCTCCCCAAGGAGAATACCAACAAGATAGCTCCCGTATTGTCTGTCGCTTTTTAATAGAAGAAAGAACGTATGAGACGACTCTGCACAACATTATGTAGTACAATGCTATTGGTGATGTCGGCCTGCCAGGGCGGCAAGATGACTTCGCCTGACGGAACATTGGTATTGCGCCATGTCTCCTCAGGATTTACATTGAGCAAGAACACCGACAGCGGTGAGGTGAAAGTAATGGATATTCCTGCTGTAGGTGTGAGTACTGTCAACGGACGCGGTTCGGATTTGACGTTTAAGAACATTACGAAAGACTCCTTTGAAGCCCGCTATACTATGCTCACAGGCAAGCGTCGTGAATGTAGCAATAGCGCCAATGAATATACTTATATCTATGAGGACTCCATAGGAGCCGAGGTGCGCATCATGTTCCGCCTTTTCAATGATGGTTTGGCCTTTCGCTACGAACTCGATGGTCTCACCGATGATATTGTAACCGACGAGCACACTATCTACCGCATTGAAGAGGGACGTCAACGATGGATACAGAAGTTTGACCTTGGCTACGAGCAGTTCTACCATCCCCACACTACTCCCGACCCCCATGTGAAGCATTGGATATATCCCGCCCTCGTAGAACAGGAGGAAGGCGTATATACCCTTATCACTGAAGCTAACATCTTGAAGGGGCATAGTGCTTCATCCCTATGGAACGAAACTGCTGGCACCGATTATAAGGTCACTTTGGGGCGCAATGATGGGCCTCGCCACACAGGTGATTGGGTGTCTCCATGGCGCGTACTCATCGTAGGTTCTTTGGCTGATGTAGTGGAGTCTACCCTTGTCACCGATGTGTCTGAAGAATCGCAAGTAACCGATGCTTCCGAATGGGTGAAACCCGGAACCGCATCGTGGGTCTATTGGGCACATAATCGAGGTTCGAAAGACTATCAGATTGTGAGCCAATACATCGACATGGCCGACTCGCTCGACCTGCCTTACGTGCTCATCGATTGGGAATGGGACGTGATGGGTAATGGAGGAACCATTCACGATGCCATTGCCAAGGCCGAAGCCGTAGGTGTGCGTCCCTTGGTGTGGTACAACTCCTCTACGGCTTGGACCGTAGGTGCTGGCGGACCCCTCTACCGACTCAATAAGCCAGAAGACCGTGAGCGCGAGTTTACCTGGCTTGCCGAGATGGGAGTTGCCGGTGTGAAGATTGACTTCTTCGATGGCGACACACGCGCCACGATGGACTACTGCATCGACCTCTTGGAGTCGGCTGCACGCCACCACCTCTTGGTAAACTTCCACGGAGCTACCATACCTCGTGGCTGGCAGCGCACCTATCCAAATTTGATGAGTGTGGAGGCCGTGTATGGTGCCGAGTGGTACAACAACCGCCCCACCTTGACCGACCGTGCTGCAGCTCACAATTCCACGCTACCCTTCACGCGCAACGTCATTGGGCCCATGGACTACACGCCCTGCACCTTCTCCGACTCGCAACATCCGCATATCACCACCCATGCCCACGAACTGGCACTCACCGTGCTCTACGAGTCAGCGCTCCAGCATCTGGCCGACCGTCCCGAAAGCTACCTTGCCCAGCCTGCTGAGGTGAAACAATTCCTCTCTGCCCTTCCCACCGTGTGGGACGATACCAAGCTCCTCTCCGGCTATCCCGGCAAATGGGTAGCCATGGCACGCCGTAGTGGTGACGATTGGTATATAGGCATTATCAACGGACTTGATGTACCCCAGAGCATTGCCATCGACTGGAGTTTCCTCGGCAACGAGAAGTATCTTGTCACTGCCTTTGGTGATGTAGAGGATGAGGCACGTGCCTGGAACATCACGACAGAGGCAACATTACCTGACAGCGCGTCATTAGCTCCACGCGGAGGCTTTGTTGCCGTACTGAAGAAGAATTAAATTCACATCAATAAAAGATTACGGGAGCGCATCGATGTACTCCCGTAATCTTTTTTATATACATTTACCTATTTCTTCTTTGGCTTGCGGCGTGCCCATCCCTCCTCGCTGAAGTCGGGTTCGGCTCCGCGTAGCGGGCGGTCGTCCTGTTGGAAGAATTGTTTCCAGTCGTCCTTCTTCATAGGACCGCGCTTACCCGTGTATCCGCGCTCTTCGCGTGAGGGCTTCTTCTTGCCCTCATTCCAGTCGGCGCCTCGCATCTGCTCTTCTTTGCGTCGTTCGGCACGATTTTTCTTCTCGAACTGGGCGAAACCATTATCAAAACTACCCTTTTCATCGCGGCTTCTCAAACCCTTCTTTGATGTCTGTTGTCTGTTATCCGTTGTCCGTTGTCCTTCATTATCTCCTGCCAGTTCCACCACGACATGTTGGCCATTCACATGAGCGTGGCTCAAGGCACGCTGTACGATGTCGGCCTGCTTCTCGGGCACTTCGAAGAAGGAGAAGTTTTGCATCAGATCGATGCGGCCCATCTCGATGCGCTCGTGCTTGACGTGGCGGTTCACCATATCGATGACCTGCGCAGCATAGAAACCGTCGCGCTTGCCTCGGTTCACAAAGAAGCGGGCATATCCCTGCTCGGGCTTGCGGGGACCATCGCCCTTCTCGCGGCGTTGGCGCTTGCCCTCTGACCGTTGTCTGTTGTCTGTTGTCCGTTGTCCACGTTCCACCACAGGTTCGGGCTCGGGGGCATTGCTATAGTACTCGACGAAGCGTCCAAACTCGCGAGTAACGACACGACGTATGATGTCCTCCTTGTCGAGCCAATCGAGCTTGCGATAGATGGCGGGGAGGAACTCGGCAATATCATCTTCTTTTACTTCGGTCTTTTCGATGTCATCAATCACCTTCCAAAGCTGTTTCTCGCAAATCTCCTTACCAGTGGGTATGGTGCCCTTGACAAACTCTTTGCCGATGACCTTCTCAATCTCGCGCATGCGTCCCTTCTCTCGGAGGTTAATGATGGCGATAGAAGTACCGCGTTTGCCAGCACGGCCGGTACGGCCACTACGGTGGGTGTAGTTCTCCGTATCATCGGGAAGACCGTAGTTGATGACGTGTGTGAGGTCGTCCACATCGAGTCCACGAGCAGCAACGTCGGTGGCCACGAGTAGCTGGATGCGACGCTTGCGGAACTTCTGCATCGTGAGGTCGCGCTGCTGTTGCGAGAGTTCACCATGCAGGGCATCGGCATTGTATCCGTCCTGTATGAGCTTGTCGGCAATCTCCTGTGTCTCCATACGGGTGCGGCAGAAGATGATGCCATAGATGTTGGGATAGTAGTCGGCAATGCGCTTCAGCGCCAAGTACTTGTCTTTGGCATGTACCATATAATATACGTGGTTCACGTTCTTGGAACCCTCGTTCTTGTTGCCGATGACAATCTCATGCGGATCGGTGAGGTAGTTCTTGGCAATGCCGGCTATCTCCTTACTCATCGTAGCCGAGAAGAGCAGGGTGTTACGGTCGCGGGGCACATCCTCGAGGATGCGGTTGATGCTATCGGTAAAGCCCATGTTGAGCATCTCGTCGGCCTCGTCGAGCACCACATCGCGCACGGTAGAGAGATTCACCACACCGCGTTCCATGAGGTCGATGAGTCGGCCCGGAGTAGCCACGATGATGTGTACGCCCTTTCTGACGTTGCGTATCTGGTTCTCAATAGAGGTACCGCCATACATAGGTACCACGCGCAGTCCCTCCACATACTTAGAGAAGGAGGCAAGATCGTCGGCAATCTGCAAGCAAAGCTCACGTGTGGGGCTCAGGATGAGTGCCTGCGCGTAAGGCAGCGTGGGGTCAACCTTCTGTATGATGGGTAGTCCGAACGCGGCGGTCTTACCCGTGCCCGTCTGTGCCAAGGCAATCACGTCATTGCCATTACCCAAGAGGTAGGGTATCACCTCCTCTTGCACTGGCATAGGGTACTCGAAGCCCAGTTCGCTGATGGCTTCACATATCTCGGGCATCACGCCCAATTCTTCGAATGTCTTCATATTCTATGATTTGCTGACAAAGGTACGAATAAGCGAGCGAATAAGCAATCAGACAACGAGTAAACTTGTTTAAACGAGTAGGCTGGTGCTTATTCTCAGCGAGCGGGAGTACCTTCAAGCAGCAAAGCAGATTAAAGGTACGAAAAAGTGAGCGAAATAATATAAAGCTTGCACAAAAAAAGTGCCACACTTGCGTGTAGCACTTATATACTGACGGTTCTTATTCATCATAAACCTCAAAGTCCTCCTTGCCCACGAGGCACAACGGACAGGTCCAGTCATCGGGAAGATCCTCGAAAGGTGTCCCGGGAGGGATGTTGCGCTCAGGATCTCCTATATTGGGGTCGTATACCCAGTCGCACACGGTGCACTTATACTTCTGCATAACTGAACTGATCTTTGAGTAAAACTTCGTGAATCTGTCTGTCGAGTTCCTTTTTTGAGATGGCACCTACCATCTTCACAGGACGCCCCTTCATAGGGATAAACAGGGTGGTGGGAATGGAACGTATGTCATAGGCTGCCGCCAAGGCTTCACATTGGTCCACATCTACTTTGTATACCACAATCTGGTCTCTATAGGTCCGAGCCAATTCTTCGAGTACGGGGGCCAGCACTCGGCATGGGCCACACCACCCAGCATAGAAGTCCACGATGGCAGGGAGGTTACCGAAATAGTGCCACTCCGAATGGGGGGCACGATAGTCGGCCACGTGTTGGATAAACTCGCTTTCGGTGAGATTGATAACGTTCATACTGCGCTTTTATTTAATTTCAAGTCAGTATGATAACGTCTCCGAGAGGATTTTGTTTAGGATGTATGTTTAGGGTGTAGGGTGTAGTGTTTAGTGTTTCCATCCGGATGGACACACACGCAACCTTAGTGTTTAGGTTAATATTTCGCTTTGAAAAAAATCACAATTCAGCATTCAGAATTAGAACTCGTTTTCATCTTTCATCTTTCCACTTTCAACTTAACAATCCCCCTACAACTTTATCGCAAACTTCTTCAGTCGGGCATCGAGCATCTCGTCGGGGATGATGGCCTTCACGGCATCGGCTACGGCATTGATAAGACGTTCGCGCACATAGTCCTGACGGATGACAAGCGAGATTTCACGCACGGGAGTGGGAGCAGCCAACTGGCGTACGTGCTTCTGCTGCCCATCGTGCAGTAGGGGCAGATGCAATTCGGGAATCACGGTGTAGCCCCCATTCTCATCGACAATCTTGATAAGCGTGTCGATGCTACCAGCTTCGTAAGTAGTGGAGTAAGCCGACTTGGTCTGGCAGAAGTTGAACACCTGGTTACGCATGCAGTGTCCCTCCTTCAATACCCACAAGTGCTCGGTGGGCATATCACACGCGGCAATTTCTTCCTTTTGGTATAATTCCTCGCTGGGCGATACGTAAGCAGCAAACTTCTCATAGTAGAGGGGTATCTCGAGGAAGTCGGGCTGCTCCAAGGGGGTGGCGAGAATAGCCATGTCGAGTTCGGCCTTGCGCAATTGCTCGATGATGACAGCGGTACGCAGCTCGAAGGCACGCAACTCAATCTGTGGCGAGTCCTTCTGCATCTGCTTGAAGAGGCGCGGCAAAACATAGGGAGCTACCGTAGGGATGACACCAATACGCACCATGCCGCTCTCCATCTCCTTTTCCGAGCGGGTCATCTCTTTCAGTTGAGCCACGTTGTATAGTATCACACGTGCCTGGTCTATCACCGCACGCCCACTGTCGGTAGGACAGATTGGGTGACTCTTGCGGTCAAAGAGCGTGAGGTCGAGCTCCTCTTCCAACTTCTGCACCAAGGCACTCAGCGTAGGCTGGCTCACTCCGCAAGCCTCGGCGGCGCGCTGAAAGTGGCGATGTTTGTCAAGCGCCACAATGTATTCCAACTGTTGTAGGTTCATGTCCGACTTGGGTTTTAAACTTCTTGTCCGTTAATACCGCGAAGTTACATCTTTTTTCATTAAAGGATGTAGAGAATATACAAAAAAGTTTACTAATTTTGCTGCACCACCTTTTATTCACGGAGATATACGAATCTCAAGTTGGGATAATTATATATAACCAAAAAACACATAACATATGAATATGAAGAAAAATCTATTGACACTTTTATCTGCACTTCTTTCGCTTTCGTGCTTGGCACAACAGCAGGTGCATTATGTACCCACAGCAGAGAACCTCAAGGCACGGCAGGAGTTTGCCGACAGCAAGTTGGGTATCTTTATCCACTGGGGCATATACAGCATGTTTGCCCAGGGCGAATGGTATATGACCAATGCCAACATCGACAACAAGGAGTATGCCAAGGCTGCCTCGGCCTTTTATCCCATCGGCTTCGATGCCAAGGAATGGGTGAGCGCCATCAAGGCTGCCGGAGCCAAGTACATCTGCTTCACCTCACGCCACCACGATGGTTTCTCGATGTGGGACACCGAGCAGTCTGACTACAACATCGTGGACGCCACACCCTTCGGTCGCGATGTAATCAAGGAACTGGCCGATGAGTGCCACCGTCAAGGCATCAAACTGCACTTTTACTACTCTCACATCGACTGGACCCGCGATGACTACCCTGCCGGACGCACGGGACGAGGCACAGGCAAAGACCCCAGCAAGGAGGACTGGCCAGCATACTATGCCTTCATGAACCGCCAACTCACCGAACTGCTGACCCGCTATGGTGATGTAGGTGCCATATGGTTTGACGGCTGGTGGGACCACGATATCGACTCCATTCCCTTCGACTGGCAACTCGAGGAACAATACGCACTGATCCATCGCCTACAACCGGCATGCCTGGTGGGCAACAACCATCACCAGAGTCCTATAGAGGGTGAGGATATACAGATCTTCGAGCGCGACCTGCCTGGCGAGAACAAGGCAGGCCTATCGGGACAAGCCGTGAGCCGCCTCCCCTTAGAGACGTGCCAGACGATGAACGGCATGTGGGGATACAAGATCATAGACCAGAACTACAAGAGCACAGAGACACTGATACGTTACCTCGTGAGTACCTCGGGCAAGGGTGCCAACCTCCTGCTCAATGTCGGTCCTCAGCCCAATGGCCAACTCCCCGCTGCTGCACTCGACCGCCTGAGAGAGATAGGAGAATGGACCAGTCGCTACGGAGAGACCATCTATGGCACCGTTGCTGGCGACATCCCCGTACAAGAGTGGGGCGTTACCACACGCAAGGGCAATCGCCTCTTCGTACATATCTTCGACCATCAAGAGAAATCACTCACCCTGCCCCTACAGAGCAAGGTAAAGAAAGCATTCGTCTACGACACCAAGCAAACGCTCAAGACCAAGCGCACAGAAGAGGGTGTCACCATCTTCTTCGATGAGGTACCTTCAGGAACAGATTATATCGTAGAACTCGAGATGCGCGACTCAAAATAATCTTCTAAACAGATTATAGAATCCATTAATAGATAAAACTTATCATATGATAAATCATATCTATTTGCACAATACAAAAACTCCCCCTATCTTTGCATCGTGAAAACAAACACCAACAAGAACATTTAACAACTAAAAAATATAAGATTATGGCAAAGAGTATTATTGGAACACAGACTGAGAAGAACCTTATGATGTCATTCGCTGGCGAGTCACAGGCACGTATGCGCTACACCTATTTCGCAAGCCAGGCCAAGAAAGAGGGCTACGAGCAGATTGCAGCCATCTTTACCGAGACAGCTGTGCAGGAGAAAGAGCATGCAAAGCGTATGTTCAAGTACCTCGAGGGTGGCATGGTAGAGATCACCGCCAAGTTCCCCGCAGGCGTTATCGGCACCACCATGGAGAACCTCCGCGCTGCTGCTGCCGGTGAGCACGAGGAGTGGGTAGAGGACTATCCCAAGTTTGCCGACATCGCTCAGGAAGAGGGTTTCCCCGCCATCGCTGCTATGTACCGCAACATCGCCATCGCTGAGAAGGCTCACGAGGAGCGTTACCTCGACCTCTTGAAGAACATCGAGGAGGGTACCGTATTCATGAAGGACGGTAAGGTATTCTGGCAGTGCCGCAACTGCGGTTTCGTTATCGAGGCTTCAGAGGCACCCAAGGCTTGCCCCGCATGTCTCCACCCCCAGGCATACTTCGAGGTACAGAAGGAGAACTACTAATCCACACCCACATAAATGACAAGAGGGAGCGCGTCACACGATGCGCTCCCTCGCTTTTATGCTATATCCTGCATCTGAAGCCATGCAACGGCAAGGTTATATAGCGAAATATACCGATAAAATGACTAAACTATTTGCTTTACTATATCAACAAACTCAATTTCCCCTCAATAATATTCTTATACTCCTCTTTCATTTCATCGGGCAGGAAAGACATATCAATAAACTCAAACCACTTATCCTTGACACGAAGAAACTTACTGAAGATGTTCTCTATTACCTTTCCCTCCAATCCCGACGCTTGCATGGCAGTTACGAAATCGACCTTCTTCAGTTTCCGCTTCTTTCCATTAAGGGTCAGAGCCAACTCTTCTGTATCTTCGGGCATCACCAATGTCGTAGACAGCATATCATAGGCTGGTGTCAGCATATAAATCCCACGCTCCTTGCTATATAGCGAGAAGTTCTTTAGGTGCATATCGGCATTGCCCGTGATCCACGAGAACACCACCTGTTCCCAATAGTTGACCATATCCAACTTGGGCACAGATGAGAAGCGCTGTATGGACTTGGCTATCTGCTCGTATGAACCTTTATACTTGTGCTCGGTCAGTCGTTCGGTCAGTTGGCACATGTCTTCCATGGCCCACTTCTTACCCTTTGCCGTGCGGTCGATGCGACGGGTGATATAGCACAATTCACCATCGGCAAAGCGCACAAGGCTATGAGGAACCACCTTTATTTTTGCCAACTCGGCAAGATGCATGGTGAGATCCTCCACCTCGGGCAGATTGGCAAATCGGTCCGTCTGTGGCTTTAGGATATAGCGTCCCCAAAGACCTACGATGGTGAAGCGTCCCGCCCCACCTTCCGTACTCTTACTTATATCCAATGAGAGTTTGGCCTGCACGCCTGTGAGCGTCGTCTGACTGCGTATCACCTGCTTGGCAAGGTCTGCCAAGTCCTCCCTCGTATAGGGCAACTCAGGTACCCCTTGCGTACCGAATATCTTTTTTGAGCACGATTTGTGAAAATCCTTTTCACCCTCGCCCAACTCCTTATAACAATATAGACATCTTGCCATAACCTCATTCCTCCTCTATCGTTATGGGTTCCACGCCTACTGCACCTATACAGTCCTTGCAGCAGGCAAGCAGTAGCGACATGCGGTCGCGAACGTCAATTTTCCAGTTCTTCTCGGCTATATCAAGGAGCCAACCTTCGGGTATCAGTCCATCAAAGAAGGGAAACAACACCTTGTCCCAATAAGGTTCTTCTCTCAATGGCAGAGTCAGACTTACTGCCTCCGCACTGGGTAAAGCCAAGTAATCGGTATCATATACAAAGGTGTACCCATTCTCATCTTCCGTCAACGTGCCGGCTTTTATGCCTCGGCACCATACCATAGCCTGCTTCATCATTCATCCGTTTTGGTCATTGGTACTGCACCCACCTCGACTCCGAAGAGGTTGAGTA
>JAZRFA010000093.1:0-3756 GCA_045661085.1 Bacteroidaceae bacterium | reverse complement strand
CTCCATGCCCGAGCGCCACCATACGAATACGCCCGTGAAGAGAGCCGTGAGCAGCACGCCCACGGTGGAGAGCACCAGTCCGGGCCCGAGCACGGGCCTGATCTCAGCAAACTTGGTGTCCATACAGCCCGAGAAGAGGATGATACACAAGGCTATCATACCCACAAACTGGGCACCCCGCATGTCGTCGAACTGGATGCCGAGGCCATCGCTGCCAAACAGCATACCTACGAAGAGGAACAGCAACAGGGTGGGCACACCGAAGCGTGCACTGGTCTTGCTCACTGCAATGCTCACAAAGAGCAGTATGGAGCCGATGAGGAGGATGTTTCCTGAGGTGAGGAGGGTCATGTTATTGAATTAGAGTTGAAAATGTTTTACTAACTGTCCCTCTGTTTATAGAGGGACGAGCCCGAAGGGCGGAGGGAGTTCCAAACGAAGTGCGGAGCAGGACCACTACGCGCTACGCTTGTAACGCCCCCGCCCCTTTGGGGCACCCCCTCTATAAACAGAGGGGGAGTTTGCTGAGGCTTCTTCCCCTTACAGCGCCATCAGCACCAATATCTGTGCCGTTACCACGCGGAGGAACATCGTGAGCGGGTACACCGTAGAGTAGGCTACCGAGGCTTGGTTGTTGCCACAGATCTCGTTGCTATAGGCCAAAGCGGGAGGGTTGGTCATGGTACCCGAGATGAGTCCTGTGATGGTGAAGAAACTCAGTTTGCAGACCTTACGTGCAATGAAACCGATGATGATGCAGGGAATGACGGTGATGAGGAATCCATAGAGCACCCACCAGTATCCTCCGTTCATGATGGTGTCTACAAATCCGTCGCCTGCTCCTATGCCCACTACGGCGAGGAACAGCGTGATACCTATCTGACGTATCATCTTATTGGCCGACGAGGTGGTGTAGGTCACCAACTTCATCTGCGGGCCAAACTTGCTGATGAGGATACTCACGATGAGCGGACCACCAGCCAAGCCGAGTTTCACGGGCACAGGCACATTGGGGATGAAGATGGGCAGTGAGCCGAGCACCACACCCAACGCGATGCCGAGGAAGATGGCGGTGAGATTGGGCTCTTCGAGACGCTTCACCGAGTTACCCATGAACTTGCCGATCTTCTGTATGCTGTCGGGTTTGCCCACCACGATTACGCGGTCGCCCAGTTGGAGCAGCAGGTGAGGGTCGGCCATGAGGTCGACGCCCGCACGAGTGATGCGCGAGATGGTCACATTGAAGGTCTGGCGCAATTTCAAATCGCCCAAGCGCTTGCCGTTGATGCGGGGGTTGGTGATGACGAAGCGCTCGGCCGTGAGGTTGTTGGCCTCGATGGCATCCCATTCGGCCATGTTCATGTCGATGCGCGGACCGATGAGCAGCGTGAGCGCCTCTACTTCGAGCGGAGTGGCCACGAGAAACAGTTTGTCGCCCATACCCAAGGTCGTGTTCGACTCGGCCAGTTCGATGTCGTGGGTGCGCTCGTGGAGCACACGAGTGATCACACACTTGCGGCCAAAGAGTTCCTGTATCTCGCGGATGGTGTGTCCGCACACCGAGTCGTTGTGTACCTCAAGAGTCACCGCGTCGAGGTGCTCGGCATTCTCCTTGTTGCGCTCCATCAGGATGCGGCGTTCGTTGTCGAAGTTGACGCGGAAGAGGCGCTTGAGCAGGATGATGGTGAGGATGACGCCCACCACACCAAGGGGATAGGTCACAGCATAGCCCTGCGCGATGGTCGTGTTGGTCTGCCCCGTCATGTCGTAGAAGGTCTGCTGTGCAGCACCCATACCGGGCGTGTTGGTCACCGCACCACTGAGTACGCCCACCATATCGACAAGATCGGTGCCTGTGATGAGGTGGATGACATAAGCCGTGCAGCAGGCCAGCAGCACGGAGCCCACGGCCAGCATATTGAGCGTGATGCCTCCTTTGCGGAACGAAGAGAAGAAACCCGGTCCCACCTCCAAGCCGATGGAGTAGATGAAGAGGATGAGGCCAAACTCCTTGACGAAGTGAGCCGTTGTCGGGTCGAGCAGGAAGCCGAAGTGTCCCGCCACGATACCCACGAAGAGTATCCACGTCACACCCAGCGACACGCTGCCAAACTTGATCCGATTGAGTCCGAGGCCTATGGCGATGACCATAGCCACGATGAACACCGAGTGGGCCACGCCACTACCGGTGAAGAGGTTTACTAACCATTCCATGATGATGTGTTTTTATATCTTAACGATTATCTATAACCATTGTTGGGCCGATGAGATAGCCTTTCGCACTGCAAAATTCGCTCTTTCCGATGGTCTGAGAAAGAAAACCATCCGCTTTTTATCCATCTCTCACCACCCAAATCGCCTCTACGAGGCCACACACCACCCATCAGGTGCAAGAATGCCAAGCGCAGTTGCTAAATAGCGGTGATAGGGTCATCACCCAAGGAAGAATCCTTACAGGCAACAACATCAGGGAGGGCCAGCGGCTCAATGCGCACCGAAGCGCTGCGGAGTAAAAAAAGATGTGACGCCACATCGTGCAGAATGACAGCGAGTTGCATGATTGGCGTCACATCGTTATGGGGTTTTCATAACCCCTATATACAATAATTAAATAATTAAATTATTTTTATTTTTATATTAATTATTTATTTCCTTATAGGGTCTTACAAACTCGTGTCACTTGTGACGCCACGCGCATAACACGCTGAGGTTGTGAGAAATATGGCGTCACAACTTTTTCCCAGTTTGACCACTCGACCTAGTATAGGTATAAGACAAGCCGTGTAAACCGAATATAGGAATACCCCCCCAAAAAAAATCAGAGCCTTTCAATAAGAAAAAAGCCTTTGTCCGTCAGAAAAATCAGAGCCGTCCGATTTTCTTAACGGACGGCTCTGATTTTAACAACGTGCCATAAACAAGGTTAATTTATTCTTATTATTTTGTGTTCCGAGATTTAGTTTATAACTTTGCTGTTATAAATCAAAAGGATAAATGTTATGACAACAATGCAAATGAATGCAGAGATTCTTCGCAACATGAGCATCATAGCCGAAGATGAGCGTTTGATGGCGCGTGCAGCAAAGTACTTGCGCAAACTCGTGTCAGAAAAGGAGGACGCTACACTCTTCACCAAGGAGGAGTTTTACGGCAAATTAGAGCAGGCTGAGCGAAGCATTGCCGAGGGCAAGGGCCACACATTCACTCACCCAGACGATATGAACGCCTGGCTCAACGCGATGTAGTCATGTATACAATAACCTTTTCACCCGAGGCTGAAGCCGACCTCGCCAAACTCAAGCGGAGCGAACCCGCGAGTTTCAAGAAGGCCGTAAAACTCCTGAACGAACTTGTGGAACATCCACGAACAGGTACAGGGCATCCCGAACCCTTGAAAGGAAAGCCCGAGAACCGTTGGAGCCGACAGATAACAAAGAGACACCGCCTTGTCTACCGCATATTCGAGACGGAGGTGCATGTTGATGTGCTCTCAGCCTATGGACATTACGATGACAAATAGCAGCCCGTATCGTTTTACAGACTCAAAAACCTTCACTTCTGACATGGCAGCCTCTTGGCGGCCATTTTTTCTTCCCCCAAGTAAGATAGAAATGTCTCCGCCACGGCCCTCATCCGCTCGTATGTCCAGCGCTTGGTGCCGTAGGCGGCATCGTAGCGCCAGTCGCGGAAGGGGCGGGCATAGAGCGTCTGCGAGATGTGGCGTATGGTCTCCACGTCGGGCATAATGCGAAATCC
>JAZRFA010000092.1:0-7395 GCA_045661085.1 Bacteroidaceae bacterium | reverse complement strand
GATCGCGCTCCTTGTTGAGTCGCTCGATGGCCGACCACTCCTGCACGATTTCGGGCACCTTGGGCTGTGCTATGGCGTCGGCCATGCTGTCCATTCCGAAGAGCGAGTTCATCGCTTGTGCACGCTCGGACTGTACCAAGGAACCATAGCGGATGAGGATGTCGAGGAAACCTTCCTTCTTGGTGTTCTCGGCAAAGTACTCTTCGCGTTTCATCTCGGGGAAGCAGTCGAAGCCGCCCGAGAGCGCCAGGCACTCGAGGTTCTTGCGGTTGCAGGCTTGCAGGTTGACGCGCTCCACAAAGTCGTAGATGCTCTTGTAGGGGCCATTGGCTTCACGCTCGCGGATGATGGCTTCCACGGCACCTTCGCCCACACCCTTCACACCACCAAGACCAAAGCGGATGTCTCCCTTGGCGTTGACAGAGAACTTGTTGTAACTCTCGTTTACGTCGGGACCGAGCACGTTGATGCCCATCGCCTTACATTCGTCCATGAGCTTGGTGATTTCGTCGATGCGCGAGAGGTTGCGCGAGAGGTTGGCAGCCATATACTGGGGTGGGTAGTTGGCCTTGAGGTAGGCGGTCTGGTAGGCTACCCACGAGTAGCAGGTGGCATGGCTCTTGTTGAAGGCATAGGAGGCAAACTTCTCCCAGTCGCCCCATATCTTGTCGAGCACCTTGGGGTCGTGGCCGTTCTTCTGTCCGCCCTCGATGAACTTGGGCTTCATCTTGTCTACGATGTCCTTCTTCTTCTTACCCATCGCCTTACGCAGTGCGTCAGACTCACCACGGGTGAAGTCGGCCAGCTGGCGCGAGAGCAACATCACCTGCTCCTGGTATACGGTGATGCCGTAAGTGTCCTTGAGGTACTTCTCCATGCAGTCGATATCGTACTCAATGGGCTTGCGGCCATGCTTACGCGCAATGAAGTCGGGGATATAGTCCATCGGGCCGGGACGGTAGAGGGCGTTCATGGCGATGAGGTCCTCGAAGGTCGAGGGCTGCAGCTCGCGCAGGTATTTCTGCATACCGGGCGACTCGAACTGGAACGTACCGATGGTCTTACCCTCACAGTATAGCTGGTATGTCTTGGGGTCTTCGATGGATATGGTGTCGATGTCAATGTCGATGCCGAGGCTCTGCTTCACATTGGCCACTGCCTCCTTGATGATGGAGAGCGTCTTGAGGCCCAGGAAGTCCATCTTGATGAGTCCCGTGTCTTCAATCACGCTACCTTCATATTGGGTCACGAGGAGCTTCTCGCCCGTCTCCTTGTCGTCGGCCGTGCTCACGGGTACCCAGTCGGTGATGTCGTCACGGCAGATAATCGTACCGCAGGCATGTACACCCGTGCCGCGCACGTTGCCTTCGAGCATCTTGGCATACTTGATGGTGTCGCGCAGTACGGGGTCGGGAGAGGTCTCGGCCTCCTGTAGTTCGGGAATGGCCTCGATGGCATTGACGAGGTTGAGCTTCTTGTCGGGGAGCTTGTCGGGGATGAGCTTACACAGGTAGTTGGCACGGTCGAGTGGTAGTTTCTGCACACGTGCCACGTCCTTGAGCGCCATCTTCGTGGCCATGGTACCGTAGGTGATGATGTGGGCCACCTTCTCGGCACCATACTTCTCGGTCACCCAGCGCAGCACCTCACCGCGGCCATCATCATCGAAGTCCACGTCGATATCGGGGAGTGAGATACGGTCGGGGTTGAGGAAACGCTCAAACAGCAGGTCATATTTGATGGGGTCGATGCGCGTAATCTCCAGGCAGTAGGCCACGGCCGAGCCTGCGGCCGAGCCACGTCCCGGACCTACCGACACGCCCAGCAGGTTACGTGCTGCCCAGATGAAGTCCTGCACGATGAGAAAGTAGCCAGGGAAACCCATCGTCTTCATGATGTGCAGCTCAAAGTTGAGGCGCTCCTCCGTCTCGGGTGTCATGTCGGGGTAGTATTTCTTGGCGCCGTCCATGGTGAGCTTCTTCAGGTAGTCGGCCTCGAGCTTGATGCGGTAGAGCTTGTCATAGCCACCGAGCTTCTCAATCTTCGCTTCGGCCTCAGCCTGCGAGAGCACCACGTTGCCCTTCTCGTCGCGGGTGAACTCGTTGAAGAGGTCCTCTTCGGTGTACTTCTGGCGGTATCCCTCCTCGGTGCCGAAGTCCTCGGGAATCTCGAAGTTGGGCATGATGGGCGGGTTGTCGATAGAGTAGAACTCCACCTGATCGCATATCTTCACCGTGTTGGCCATGGCCTCGGGGATGTGTCCGAAGATGGCGTTCATCTCGGCCGTCGTCTTCATCCACTCCTGCTTGGAGTAGAGCATGCGCTGCGGGTCATCGAGGTCCTTGCCCGTAGAGAGGCAGATGAGGCGGTCGTGCGCCTCGGCATGCTCCTCGTTCACGAAGTGCACGTCGTTGGTGCACACCAGTCCCACGCCAAACTTCTTGCTGTATTCGATGAGCTTCTCGTTCACCTTGAGCTGCATCTCGTAGGCCTCGTGGTTGGCCCGCGCTACGGTAGCCTTGTGTAGCTGCAATTCGAGGTAGTAGTCGTCACCAAAGGTGCTCTTGTACCACTGTATCGCCTCCTCGGCTTCGCTGAGCATGCCACGTGTAATCATTCGGGGCACCTCACCACCCAGGCAGGCCGAGCATACGATGAGGCCTTCCTTGTACTTCTCCAGCTCCACGCGGTCGGTACGCGGACGATTGTAGAACCCCTCCGTCCACGCCTTCGACACCAGCTTGATGAGGTTGTGATAGCCCTTCTCGTTCTTGGCCAGCACCACGAGGTGGTAGTTGGCACTGTCGGGCTTACCCTCCTTCAAGTGTAAACGGCGCGGAGCTACATACATTTCACAGCCGATGATGGGTTTGAAGCGCTTAGCCTCCAGCTCCTTTATCTTGGCCTTGCACTCAGCGATGGCAGCCGTAGGGTCTTCGCACTCCTCCTTGCCGCTCTCGATGGCCTTGACGCGCTTCTTGAGGTCCTTTATCTCGCCGTTGATACCTCCATTCTTCTTGTTGGCATAGTTGATGAACTCCTTGATGCCCATCATGTTACCATGGTCGGTCACGGCAATGCCGCGCATGCCATCGGCGATGGCCTTATCCACCAACTTGGAGATACTTGCCTGCCCATCGAGAATCGAATATTGTGTATGTACGTGTAAGTGAACGAAGTCTTCCATAATGTTGACAAAATTAGTGCAAGGCTCGGAAAACTGCAAATAAATTTGCGTTTTCTCTCAGCTTGCACTAATTTTGCACAGATTATAAACAAGGTAAATAATTTAATCACATAGATATGAACTTTGTAGAAGAACTTCAATGGCGTGGTATGGTGCACACCATGATGCCCGGAACAGAAGAGTTGTTAAGTAAAGAGATGGTTACGGCTTACTTGGGCATCGACCCCACAGCCGATTCATTGCACATCGGCCACCTCTGCGGCGTGATGATGCTTCGTCACCTGCAGCGTTGCGGTCACAAGCCCCTGGCTCTCGTGGGTGGTGCTACGGGTATGATTGGCGATCCTTCGGGCAAGTCGCAGGAGCGCAACCTGCTCAACGAAGAGACTCTCCGCCACAATCAAGAGTGCATCAAGAAGCAGCTGGCCAAGTTCCTCGATTTCGAGAGCGATGCTCCCAACTGTGCTGAACTCGTGAACAACTATGTCTGGATGAAGGACTTCACCTTCCTCGACTCTGCTCGCGAGGTGGGTAAGCACATCACCGTAAACTACATGATGGCCAAGGACTCGGTGCAGAAGCGTCTCAACGGTGAGGCTCGCGATGGTCTCTCATTCACCGAGTTCACCTACCAGCTCCTCCAAGGTTACGACTTCCTCTACCTCAATGAGCACAAAAATTGCAAGCTACAGATGGGCGGCAGTGACCAGTGGGGAAATATTACCACAGGTGCCGAACTCATCCGTCGCACCAGCGGTAATGAGGTATATGCACTCACCTGTCCGCTCATCACCAAGGCTGATGGTGGCAAGTTCGGCAAAACCGAGTCGGGTAACGTATGGCTCGACCCCCGCTACACCTCACCCTACAAGTTCTACCAGTTCTGGCTCAACGTGAGCGATGATGACGCAGCCAAGTACATCAAGATATTCACCGCCATCGGTCGCGAGGAGATCGAGGCACTCATCGCTGAGCATGCCGAGGCTCCCCATATGCGCACCTTGCAGAAGCGCCTCGCCAAGGAGGTGACCATCATGGTGCACTCGGAGGCTGACTATGAGGCTGCGGTGGAGGCATCGGGCATCCTTTTCGGCAACAACACCCACGACGCGTTGGTGAAGCTCGACGAGGACACCCTGTTGGCTGTATTTGAGGGCGTCCCCCAATTTAAGGTATCGCGCGCGAAGGTCGAGGCTGGCATCAAGGCCGTAGACCTCTTTGCCGAGGAGTCAGCCGTGTTCCCCTCGAAGGGAGAGATGCGCAAGATGGTACAGGGCGGCGGCGTATCGCTCAACAAGGAGAAGCTTGCAGCATTTGACCAGGAGATTACCACGGCAGACCTGCTCAACGACAAGTACCTGCTCGTACAACGCGGCAAGAAGAACTATTTCTTGCTGATTGCAGAATAAAAAACATCAAAAGTTTGCAAGGATAGAGAAAAGTCTCTATCTTTGCACCGCTTTTCCGAAAGGAGGCGCAGAGGATTGTCCTATGGTGTAATGGTAGCACAACAGGTTTTGGTTCTGTTTGTCTTGGTTCGAATCCAGGTAGGACAACTCAAAAGAAAAAAGGCGTGAGTGCAGAGAGTCATCAGCTGAAGTTGGTGACTCTCTTTTTTTATGCTGTATAACATAGCTCACTTTTTCGTCCTACGGCTTGCAATGCAATGAAATATAAAGTACCTTTGTGCAAAAGTGGGGGCGTCTCCACCAATAACACACTTTAAAACCGCATGACAGATATGATGGACAAATTTCTTGCTTTGGAACTCCCTATGCAGGTATTCTGGGGACTGGCAATTATCTCAAGTGTATTCTTTCTCGTGCAGACGGTTATGGCCTTTCTCGGCCTCGATGCCGATACCGATGACGGTGCAGGATTCGAAGACGTGGAGCTGGATGGCGTGTCGGGCTACTTCACCTTCCGCAACTTGATTAATTTCATGCTCGGTTACGGATGGGCAGGCGTAGTGCTCAAGGAGGCAATCCCCAATATGCTGTGGCTGCAATTGGCCGCGATGGGCGTGGGGCTGGTATTCGTATTCGTGTTCGTCATCATCATCCGTCAGGTAATGAAGCTCTCGACCGACAAGACCTTCCAGCTGGAAGAGGCTATAGGGCAAGTCGCCGACACCTATCTGCGTATTCCTGGAAACAAGAAAGGTGTGGGCAAGGTGATGGTAAGCGTGCGCGGCTCGATGCACGAACTTGAGGCAATGACCGAGGGAGAGACCATCCCCACAGGTGCCAAAGTGCGTATCACCAGGGTTATCGGCTCCGAGCTGTTGGAGGTAGAACGCGTGTAACACAAGATTTTATCTATAACAACCTTTTAAAAACGAAAAACTATGAACATCGCATTCTTAGGACTGATATTGGTAGTAGTAGGCTTTGCTACCGTAGCAGCAGTGATTCGTCGTTACAGACGTTGTCCGTCGGACAAGATTCTTGTAGTGTACGGCAAGACCGGTGGCGGCTCGGCTAAGTGTATCCATGGCGGCGGTAAGTTCGTATGGCCCATCATCCAGGACTATGCTTATCTGAACCTGACCCCCATTTCTATCGATGCCAACCTCACCAACGCCCTGTCGCGCCAGAACATCCGCGTGGACGTTCCCTGCCGCTTCACCGTGGGTATCTCTACCGAGCCCGACTCGATGAACAATGCCGCCGAGCGTCTGCTGGGACTCACCTCGAACGAGATTCAAGAGCTCGCCCGTGATATTCTCTTCGGTCAGCTCCGTTTGGTTATCGCTACGATGTCCATCGAGGAAATCAACAGCGACCGCGACAAGTTCCTCGAGAACATTTCCAAGAACGTAGAAGTCGAGTTGAAGAAAATCGGCCTTCGTCTTATCAACGTAAACGTAACCGATATCAAGGACGAGAGCGGATACATCGAGGCTCTTGGTAAGGAAGCAGCAGCCAAGGCCATCAATGAGGCCAAGGTGAGCGTGGCCGAGCAAGACAAGTATGGTGAGATCGGTAAGGCCGAGGCAGTGCGTGACACCCGTATCAAGACCTCTGAGGCAAACGCCATTGCCGTGAAGGGAGAGAACAACGCACAGATCGAGATTGCCAATTCAAATGCCTTCCGCCGCGAGAAGGAGGCTGAGGCCAACCGCCTCGCCATGGCAGCCGAGAAGGTGCAGCAGGCTAAGGCCTTGCAGGAGGCCTACGCTGCCGAGAAAGAGGCTGAGCTTGCTCGTGCCGAGCGTGAGCGCTCTACCCAGCAGGCCAATATCATCGTGCCCGAAGAGATCGAGAAGAAACGCCGCATCATCGAGGCTGAGGCCGAGGCCGAAAAGGCTCGCGTGAAGGCAAAGGGTGAGGCCGACGCTATCTACGCCAAGATGGAGGCCGAGGCTAAGGGTCTCTATGAAGTGCTCACCAAGCAGGCGGCCGGTTACGACAAGATGGTGCAGGCAGCAGGCGGTGATGCCAACAAGGCATATATGTTGCTCCTGCTCGAAAAGCTGCCTGAACTGGTGAAGACACAGGTTGAGGCTGTCAAGGGCGTCAACATCGACCACGTTACGGTGTGGGATTCAGGCAATGGTGCCGATGGCAAGGGGTCTACTGCCAACTTCGTATCAGGCTTGATGAAGTCGGTTCCTCCCTTGAGCGACCTCTTCGACCTCGCTGGCATGAATCTCCCCGAGTATCTGGGCAAGAAAAACGAAGTGCAGGACGCCACTGCCGTAGAGGAGGATTAACATCTCGTCGATATGTTATAATGAAGGAGGCCAATTGGCCTCCTTCTTTATTTCTTCCGATGCTTTCTAAGTTTTCTAGGTTCTCTAGGCTCTCTAGATATTCTAGATATACTAGAAATTTAGGAATGAATGCTACCTACCAAAGAGCTTATCTATCAAGTCGCGACGCCCTATGCGACGCAGCTCATCCATGATGGCTCGGCGCATCTCGGGCTTGTACCAGAAGAAGAATTGGCGCTGGGCAAGCTTGTCGCGCTGCGACTTGGCCGAGAAGATGGGCTGTAGCGTGTAGGGGTGGAAACCTGTATACCACGCCTCGGTGCTCACGGTCATGGGAGTAGGCGTGAAGTCCTGCACCTGCTCCAGATGGAAATCCATGCGCTTGGTGAGCACGGCCAGCTCGGCCATGTCTTCAGCCGTACACCCAGGGTGGCTACTGATGAAATAGGGGATAATTTGTTGGCGCAGCCCCTCTTCACGGTTGATGCGGTCG
>JAZRFA010000091.1:0-45867 GCA_045661085.1 Bacteroidaceae bacterium | reverse complement strand
TGCATGGTGTGGAGTTGAGTTTTAATAGCGAGGTGTACGAGTATATCGTAGACAAAGCCATCGAGTTTAAGTTGGGTGCCCGTGGCTTGCGTAGCATCGTGGAGAGTATCATGATGGAGGCTATGTTTGATATTCCCACTCGTGGTGACAAGCACTTCACCGTTACGCTTGATTATGCCCGTACTCAGATGGAGAAGTCAAATCTGGGTCGCCTACAAGCTGTAGAATAAGATAGAATACATAAATACAAAAATATGAACGAACAACTGTTTTCTACCCTTCCGTACAAAGTGGCTGATATGACATTGGCTGAGTTCGGACACAAAGAGATTGATATGGCCGAGCATGAGATGCCCGGCTTGATGGCATTGCAAAAGAAGTATGGCGACAGCAAGCCTCTCAAGGGTGCTCGCGTAATGGGTTCATTGCATATGACCATCCAGACTGCCGTGCTCATCAAGACCCTCAAGGCATTGGGTGCTGAGGTACGTTGGTGCTCATGCAATATCTACTCTACACAGGACCACGCTGCAGCAGCTATTGCAGACCTCGGGGTTCCTGTATTTGCATGGAAAGGTGAAAATCTCGCCGAGTACTGGTGGTGCACCTTGCAAGCATTGAACTTCGGCAATGGAATGGGTCCCAATATGATTGTTGACGATGGTGGTGATGCCACCCTGATGATTCACCTCGGTGTAGATGCCGAAAAGGATGCTACAGTCCTCGACTCCCCCTCGGGAGGTGAAGACGAAGCCGAGCTGAAAGCCATCCTCAAGCGCGTGCTTGCCGAGCAGCCCGGACTGTGGACCGCAATGGCCAAGGAGATTCGTGGTGTATCTGAGGAAACCACCACGGGTGTACACCGCCTCTATCAGATGAAGGAGGAGGGCAAGTTGTTGTTCCCTGCCTTCAATGTGAACGACTCAGTGACCAAGAGCAAGTTTGACAACCTCTACGGCTGTCGCGAGTCATTGGCCGATGGCATCAAGCGTGCCACCGATGTGATGATTGCAGGTAAGGTTGCTGTAGTATGTGGCTATGGCGATGTGGGTAAGGGTTGCGCACACAGCCTCCGCTCATACGGCGCACGCGTGCTCGTAACCGAAATCGACCCCATCTGCGCATTGCAGGCTGCCATGGAGGGCTTCCAGGTGGTAACGATGGAGGAGGCTTGCTCACAGGGCAACATCTTCGTGACTACCACAGGTAACATCGATATCATCCGTATCGACCATATGACACAGATGCCCGACCAGGCCATCGTATGCAACATCGGTCACTTCGACAATGAGATCCAGGTAGAGGCGCTGAAGAACTTCCCTGGTATCCGTCGTGAGAATGTGAAGCCTCAGGTAGACCGCTACTACTTCCCCGACGGGCACAGCATCATCCTGCTCGCTGATGGCCGTCTCGTGAACCTCGGCTGCGCTACCGGTCACCCCTCGTTTGTGATGAGTAACTCGTTCACCAACCAGACCCTCGCACAGATTGAACTCTTCGGTAAGGACTATCCCATCGATGTGTACCGCTTGCCCAAGCACCTCGACGAAGAGGTTGCCCGCTTGCACCTTGAGCAGATTGGTGTACATCTCACCACCCTGACCCAAGCGCAAGCTGACTACATCGGTGTGAGTGTAGATGGTCCCTACAAGGCTGAGCACTATCGCTACTAATCTAGTGAAGAGTGAAAAGTGAAGAGTTAAGAGTTGGCTCCGCGATGCTAGCCCTGAACATTCCACTTTTCACTCTTAATTCTTAACTCTTCACTCCAATGAATTCCGTTTGCGTATATTGTGCATCGAGCACACAGATTGACGAGAAGTATTTCCGTGCAGCCGAAGAGCTGGGTACGCTGATTGCCCAACGTGGCCTGCGCCTCATCACAGGTGCCGGCAACATGGGCTTGATGTGTGCAGTCGAAGATGCTGCTCTTGCTGCCGGTGGCAAGGTAACAGGCATTATCCCCACCTTCATGATTAAGGAGGGATGGCACCACACAGGCCTTACCGAATTGATTGAGACTGCCTCGATGCACGAGCGCAAGCAGATGATGGCCGACCTCGCTGATGGCGCCATTGCTCTACCTGGCGGCTGCGGCACCTTTGAAGAGTTGCTCGAGATTATTACTTGGAGGCAATTAGGACTATTCCTCGGCCCCGTCATCATCCTTAACATCGATGGCTACTACGACCATCTGTTGGCGCAGTTGAATCGTGCTCTGGAGGATAAGTTCATGCGCGACATCCATGCCCATATCTGGCAGGTAGCGACTACGCCAGAGGAGGCTGTAGAATTGCTGTTCAACACCCCCAACTGGGACAAGAACGTACGTAAGTTTGCAGCTATCTAAAGAGATAAAGGTGAGACATGAGCATAGCCCACACCATACTACAGATACAGGCGATTCCCATATCGCAGCCCCACTATGCCAACGACCTCTGGGTGTGTGGTATCTTGGTCTGCACATTCTGTATGGCTGCCGTATTGTCTGACCGCAAGCACTACCTTACACATCTCCTGAAAGGATTCTTTCTCCCTCGCGAAAATGCGATTGAGGGCGTGCGCACATCAAATATTGTCTATCTGCGCATTTCGATGTATGTCGTTAGTCTTGCCTCCGCGGCATTGCTCCTGGCACTATATATCTCAGGTAAGGCTCCAACGACGATGGAGGACGGCTTGCTATGGCTCACTGCAGGGATAGGAGCAGGACTATTCTACCTACTGAGAATAGGTCTATTTGCCATCACCAATCGCATCTTCTTCGACCCCACCACGACCAAAGCGTGGGAGCAGAGTTATGCTAGTTGGTCCATCCTGTCGAGTATCCCTCTCTATCTAGTAGCTGTCATCGCCATCTTCACCAACCTATCTCCGCAAGTCATCTTGCTATTACTCACCGTATGTCTTGCTGCATTGGAGATGTGCTTATTATACAAGGCGTTCCATATCTTTTCAGTGAAAAAATATGGTATTCTGAAAATTTTTGTCTACCTTTGCGCCCTCGAACTGATGCCCCTGCTTGTGGCAGGTAAAGCATTGGTTTTATTTGTGTAATAACATTAGACGTAAAAAACTGATAACCTTGAAACTAAGTAAGATTCTCGTATCACAGCCCAAGCCTGCTTCGGATAAGTCGCCCTATTTTGACATTGCCCGCAAGTATGGTGTAGAGATTGACTTCAAGCAATTCATCCAAGTGGAGGCTCTGAGTGCAAAGGAATTCCGTGCGCAGCGCATCGACATCCTTGAGCACACTGCTATCGTATTCACCTCACGCCATGCCATCGACCACTTCTTCGGTCTGTGCGCTGAGTTGCGTGTGCAGGTACCCGAAACGATGAAATATTTCTGCGTATCAGAGACCATTTCTTTGTATATTCAGAAATATGTGCAATACCGCAAGCGTAAGGTATTCTTTGGTACCAATGGCAAGATGGACACCTTGCTCCCCTTGATGGTAAAGCATAAGACTGAGAAGTACTTCGTACCCCTATCGAGCGTACACAACGACGAGATTACCAATATGCTCAACGAGGCCAACCTGCAGCACACCGAGGGTGTGATGTACCGCACGGTGAGCCATATCTACGAGCCCAGCGAGCTTGAGGGTTATGATATGATGATTTTCTTCAGCCCCGCAGGTATCGTATCGCTCAAGGAGAACCTCCCCAACTTCGTACAAGGCGACACACAGATTGCCTGCTTCGGCCCCACCACAGCAGCAGCCATCAAGGAGGCAGGTTTGCGACTTGACCTCGAAGCGCCCACAGCCGAGGCTCCTTCGATGACCATGGCACTCGAGCAGTACTTGGCCAAGACAAATAAATAACATTCCCTATCATAGAAATTAAGGGCTGCTAAGGTCAAATGTTCCCCATCCCTTAGCGGCCCTTAATTGTTCCCGACAGCACTGACACTATGCCATCACCCACACGCAACACCTTCAAGAAGAGCGAGCGCCTCTGTAGCCGCCTCCTTATGGAACGCCTCTTTCAGGGCGGCAGCCATTCGGTATCGGCCTATCCCTTGCGTGCGGTATTCTTACCCGTCGACACAGAAGACCAGAAGGGAGTTTCGGTGCTTATCAGTGTACCCAAAAAGCGGTTTCACGATGCCGTAGACCGCAACCGTGTGAAGCGCCAGCTACGCGAGGCATACCGCAAGCACAAGCACGCCCTTGCCGAACAGATGAGTACTCGCGGGCAGGGACTCCTCGTGGCCTTCATCTACACCTCTTCGCAGATAGAGTCTACCGCATACATTGAGAAGCGTATGACCCGCCTTCTGGAGAAAATCAGCGAAGCGCTATGAAGAAGCTGTTGACATTCATCCTGCTGCTCCCGATATATTTCTATCGGACCTGCATCTCTCCACTTACGCCCCCCTCGTGCCGCTTCACCCCCACCTGCTCTCAGTATGCCATCGAAGCACTGAAGAAGCATGGTCCCTTCCGCGGCCTTTACCTCACCATACGTCGCCTTCTCCGCTGTCACCCCTGGGGCGGTTCGGGCTACGATCCCGTACCATGATCTACGACATCCACACCCACCACCATCCTGCCGTGCCCGGCACGGCTGTCGTGCAACTCACGCCCGACGCTTTCTCTCCACTGCCCGAGCATTTCTACTCTGTGGGGCTGCACCCATGGGACATCAGCAACGACTGGCGCACCCAAATGGCCAAGTTGCTCGTGATGGCCCTGCACACCCATGTGCTGATGATTGGCGAGACAGGTTTGGACAAGAAGAACAGCCCCGCCTCTATAGAGACGCAGCTGGAGGTATTCCGTGAGCACATACGCTTGAGCGAACTCATCCGCAAGCCCCTCATCATCCACTGTGTGAAGGCGTTCGACGAACTGCTCGCCACCCGCAAGGAAACGAAGGCTACCCTACCCTGGATTGTCCACGGCTTCCGCGGTGGCGTGGAGCAGTGGCAACAACTATCCAGAGCAGGTCTGCACGTCAGCTTAGGCAAGCATTACGACACGGAGCTCATCAAGCACCTCCCCTTGCACCAACTGCTTCTGGAGAGTGACGACACCACCGAACTCGACACCGTGTACGACCACGCAAGCCACGACACCGGCATATCCATCCCCGAGCTGCGCGCCCATGTAGGGAACAACCTCCTCCGGCTCCTGCGCCACGAGGCGTGACCTCCACGCGAAGGGAAAGCTGGCATTCCGCTTGTTTATTCGCAAATAATCTGTAACTTTGGACAGGAAAAGCATTTCCTCCAAAAGCAACAAACAAACAGCACATAACCAATGAAAAGACAGAACCTACTGAAAAGCATCCTACTCCTCCTCTTGAGCGTGGTGTGCAACGCAGCGTGGGCTACCGACACCCTCGCCATCTTCTCCGAGTCGACCGATGCCACCGACCTCATCCCCGTGCGCATCAGCAACTACGCCAAGGCAAGCCAGGGATATGCCATCAAGATGAACACCACCGACGACTACACCGGCAAGGCCGTGAATAGCGGCGATGGCAGCTATGAGGCAAACGAGATATGGTACCTCGTGGGCGACGCCTCGTCATTCACAATGCATAGCCACACCGCAGGCACCGCCCTCGCCGTCACCCTGAGCGGCACAGGTGAAGGATCGGCGGCTACTCTCTCAACCACCGGCACCGAATTGTGCCTCACCGCCTGCGAGGACGGTAGCTACGCCATCTCGCCCAAGACGAACACGGCGCAGAGCTTCAACATGTATGGTGCCGCCGGACGCGACATCAAGCTCTATGCCAGCAGTGCCGACAACTCGCGATGGGTAATCAAGCGCATCGACATGAGCCGCGCACTCACCCTCAACTACAACGCCCAGCTCGAAGGCGGATACGAGCAGAACTACAAGATAGGGCAGCTTGCCATCACCATTGACGGTGCCACCAGTGCATCGATGCTCACCAAGGAGAGTGTGCAGCAGTCGGCTTCGCGCACCTGCTACCTCCCCGAAGGCGCACAGTTCAGCATTGCTGCCGGACAATTGTGCCACGGATGGACGATGGACATCAACGGCACCTCGGGCATCGCCACTCAAAGCCTCCCCGAGGGCGGACTCACCGCTACGGTAAACATCGCCGTTGACCCCGACAACAGATACCAGTACCTCTACTACTCGCCCAGCGACGAGGGCCATCCCTACCGCATCCCTGCCATCACCACCACAGCCAACGGCTACATCTTTGCCATCAATGACTATCGCCCCTGCGGCAACGACATCGGCTATGGCGAGGTAGACCTCGTGATGCGCCACAGCACAGCCGCCGGCAGCGAGTGGGACGGGCACTCGTGGAGCGAACCCATCAAGATTGCCGACGGACTGGGCAATGCAGCCCCCGAAATCTGGCAGGTCGGTTTCGGCGACCCCGCCATCGTGGCCGACCGCGAGAGCAACGAGATACTCGTGATGAGCGTATGCGGCAACCGCGTGTGCTGGTACGGCAACTACGGAGCCGGCACCCCCGACAATCCCGAGAACCCCAACCGCATAGCCCGCCTGCGCATCAAATACAACGACAAGACCCGTCAGTGGGAAGTGGGCCAGCCTAAGGAGGTCACCTACGACATCTACCCCCTCTTCAAGGACAGCGAAGGCAACGTACACGCCAGCTCCATGTTCATCGGAGCAGGCCGCATAGCACAGAGCAGCCGCATCAAGGTGGGTACCCACTACCGTCTCTACTGCTCCGTGTGGACCGTCACGATGACCCAGCGCCAGCACCACAACTATGTGCTCTACTCCGACGACTTCGGCGAGTCGTGGCACCTGCTGGGCAAGCTAGGCTACGAGAACAGCCCCGCCCCCCGCGGCAACGAGCCCAAGTGCGAGGAGCTGCCCGACGGCAGCGTCCTCCTCAGCAGCCGCAAGGGCTATGGCCGCTACTTCAACGTATTCCGCTACACCGACGTAGCCCAAGGCCAAGGCGAGTGGATGGGCGTGGTATCGACCGACCAGGCGGGCGACCTCAAGTGGGGCAGCAACGACACCAACGGCGAGCCCCTGCGCATAGGCAACGTACTCTTCCAGTCGGCCCCCACAGGCTACAGCAACCCCGCCAACGAATCACGCAGCGACGTGTCGGTCTTCTACAAGCTCCTCAGCAACGATGCCAGCAGCTACAACCCCACAGACCTCTCCAACGGATGGACCAAGCTGCAGGTATCCACCCGCAACTCGGCCTACTCATCCATGACCATACTGCCCGACGGCAACCTCGGACTCTTCTATGAAGAGGGTCCCGGCTACTACTCCATGGTCTACGTACCCATCATCCTGAAGGACGTGCTCCCCGCCGACGTGTACGAAGCCACCAAGACACAACCCGCCAGCACACTCAAGAAGGCCAAACGCCGCTGGAAGGCCAAGCAAAAATAACACGGCACCATAGCCACCAGACAAAACGCCAGTACCCAATACATATTCTCACCGCGGAGAAAATTGTTTTTCACCGCGGTGAGAATACTTTTTCATCGCGATGAAAAACAATTATCATCGCGATGAGAAAAGTTTTCACACAAAGGGATTCAAGGATATTTTATGACCCATTCCAAAAAAACAGTGAAGAAAACACACTTATCTCACAAATTATTAGTACTTTTGCTGCGATAACCACAAACGAATTTAGAGCTACACACCATGAAGCACATCCACACCCCACACTGCAGCATTGCTTATGCCATGTCAGGAGCGTTGCTTCCTATGACAAATAGCTCTATTACCCCACCCCCCCCCCGCTTATTATCTAATAATCAGCAAGTTACAAGAGAAACGCTTTCTTCGCACAGAGAAGAAGGCCCTTTCGTCGTGCCCATACGGTGCGACGCTTTTGGTATGACCATACTGTAAATCATTTAATAACCAACTAATTACTAACAACATGAAACAGACAAAACGTTTCCTCGGACTCATCGCAGCCGCTCTGCTCGCTACGAGCGCATGGGCGCAGACGATGACGTTCACGTATGCAGGCGGCGAGACAGCCACTGCATCTGAGATGGCCGACGGCTCTTGGCTCATGCAGCTTCCCGCAGGCACCGATTTGAACGCCGCAATCACTGGCGTTAAAGTAAATGGCACCGCAGTCGATGCGGCCAGCGTAGTGCCCAATCCCACCAAGACTTTCATCACCGAAGGTGAGATCGAGACCTTCGTCTACGACGGTAAGGCCTACTCGTTCCGTTTCACCAACACTCAATGGTTTACGGCGATTATCTTTGCCGACCCCGAAATTAACATGAGTGGTGAGGATCGTGCAAACAACGTCTCTACCACTGAGACCATGACCAAGTGGATGAATGGCATCATCAATATGACTGAGAGCGGTCGATTTAAGTTTGACAACTATCCTATCGTTCCTTCACCCGACTTGGTGATTTGTGCGGGTGATATGGATAAGGATGATGGTGATTGCAAGGATATCTCTTCCATGTTTAACCTTTTGACTGCGAAGAACATCCCCTTCATTACCATGTTGGGTAACCATGATATTAAGATTGCAGAGCATAATAGCGCTATTTCTTGGGAAGCTTCTTCTATCTATCACAACCAGAATAGTTTGAATTGCGTAGAATCATATAAGACTTCTGCAAAAAATAATGGTATTGAGAACTTGCAGGACTTCACACAAGCTAATGGTGAACTCCAGATGAAGCCTTTCACCTTTACTTTTAAGGGAGTCCGTTTCTATATCGGTCAGAACTATTGGTTCCAAACTCCATATGACTACACAGATACAAGCATTATGGGTATCGGTAGTTTTACACTTGATGCTTGTTACCCCGCCAACGGAATCATCGAGAGCCTGACTACCTTCGTAGGCCAGCACAAGGATGAACCTTCAGTATGGGTGCAGCACTATCCCATCAACTGCCAAGACCGCTGGTGGCTCGACCAAGATGGTAATGGTAATAGCCAAGCCATCACAGGCACCGACAACTATCCGGGTGCACAAGACAGAAGAAATAAGTATATGGATTTGATTACTCAGACCAAGAATCCTTATCACTTCTCTGGCCATAACCACGTGGAAGCTAAAAACAACCACACTTACAACGGCAAGACATTCACAGACCACGTAGCTCCTTACTTCGCAGCAGGTGGCCAGGCTTGGATGGTACTCTGCAACAGCAAGGATGGTGTGGTAGAAGTAAAGTCAGTAAACTTTAACTACTAATTCTCGACAATCATGAAAAAACTAAATAAACTTTTCGCAATACTTATTGCAGTGCTGGGTGTGCAGACGCTCTCGGCACAGACTTGGACCGCTCCGGTGATTGGCCAAGACCTTAAGGATGTCAACAACAACACCGAGCTTTATATGTATAACGTGAAGGCAGATGCCTTCGCTTGTTCAGGTATGTCATGGGGAACCCACGCTACTGTAAAGGAACTGCAGAATGGCGACTCCAAACTCTCTTCCGATGTGCACAGATGTCGCGTGTCAAAGCCTACAGATGGCCAATTGCAGATTATGCTGAATGAAAGGACATGGCTCGGTGGTGGTGGCCCAAGCTCTACCAACGACTGTTGGGTAGACCATGGAAGCAACAATGTGTATATATATAATGAGGTAAGCGACAACGTATATACCTTGAAGCCCACAACTGCTACTAACGATAGCTATTTGGATTGCGCTTGGGCATATGGCGGTCACATCACATTCAGCGCTACCAATGGTTATGGCAACACGGAGTGGGCATTCGTACTCCGCTCAGACATTACCAATGGTAAGTACTTACTCTATAAGGCCAAGAAGGAGATGTACGACATCTACCAGGCATTGGTTGAGGCTGGACACGATGGTACGTATGCCGATGCTTTGGCTACAGCCTATGCGGCTTATACAGCATCCAATGCTACAGCAGCTTCTGTTAATGCTGCGACCAAGACTCTTTTGGCAGAAGTTGCTCCTACCCTTTCAAGTAAGTACTTCGCTGCCAATAGCTTGTTCAACAACCCCGATATGCGTGGTTTCGGTGACGATACCGACTGGGGCAATGGCTTGAACGCATTTGGTGATGGTATCTTTGAATCATGGCACTCTGCTGAGACCATCACACAGAAGCAGACAGGTCTTCCCAATGGTTTCTATACCGTAGTATTCTTGGGAATGTATCGTCAGGATGGTGGCGACGCTGCGCCTACGTTGACACTGACCAGCGGCGGCAACAGCGCGAAGGCCAATCTTAAGGCTCTGACAGAAATTGACTTCGGAGGATGTAACGGTGGAAACAAATGGACTGGAGCCAATAAGCCTGACGATAAATACTCTGCCGGTGAGGCTTTAGCACACACCGATGCCGGTGTAAAGGTGGAGAACTTCTTCGTAGAGAATGGTGAGCTTACTGTTACCGTAGCTATGCCAAGCGGAAGCCAGTGGTTGCTTTGTCAAGGTTTTCAGATTTACTTCAAGGCTGAGAGCTTGGAGCAATATGCAAATCTGTTCCGTGAAGCCCAGGCTGCAGCTGAAGCTGTTGATGCAACAAAATTGAACACCTATGTTGCAGGAGTGCTTTCTACAGCATTGGGTAATGCAGCGAATGAACAGGTTGACAAGGACTGGTATCAAGCACGAGTTACAGAACTGAATAATGCAGTAGCTCTTGCAAATGCAGTAGTTACTCCTTATGCGAATGTGACAAATTTGATTGCACTGTGTACTGAGTATGCAGAAAATTCCACATATAAAGCGGAGAGCGATAATACGTCTTTAAGAAATGCTATTGCTCAAGCGCAGTCTGACGCAGAAACTGCACCTGATGCAGCCACACTCGAGAGCATCTACAATACTTTGGAGGCTGCTCGTCAGACCTATACACAGAAGGCATATCCAGAGGGAATAACATTTGATATGTCGTATAAGATGAACACCTCATGGGCTAATGGCGGTGGTAATTATACTGCAGCAGGTGTGGTGATGAAAGAAAGATACTCGGGTCAGCCTTACACTGGCGAAGTGATGTCAACTGTAATTACAGACCTCCCTAATGGTGTATATGATGTACAGATTTATTGTAATGCCAATGCTGCTATGCACGATGGTACATGGGAATTTACAGATGGAGCAGAGTTGACCAGCGTACACGCCAACGCCATCTCAACGAAGATTCCCGTAAAAATCACTAAGGTAAATGACTATGCCAAAGTCATCACTCTGAATGATGTTACGGTAAAAGACCATACGTTGACCATAAAGATTGTGAACGATGAGTTGGCCGCCAACTGGGTTATTGTAGCACATAAGTCATTGACTTTAAAAGCAGGCTTGGACGTAAGCGAGCAGCAGAGTGCTGTCAGCGCATTGGTTGAAGAGGCCAATGCCATCAAAGAGGCTTGTATGGGGGCCACCGAGCAGACTGCATTGCTCACTGCCCTTGAAAATGCTGATGCCACCTCTGAAAATCCCGATGAGTTGGAAGAAATGGTCACAGCTTTGCAAAATGCCATTTCTGAAGCAAAGGTCTCAATCGCCTATTATGAAGAAGTTAATACCTATATTACTAAAGCCAATGAAATTGATGAGTCTATTGCCGCAGAGTATCAGACACAATATGATAACCGCACACTTGCAGGAGATGCTGTCACTATATTCCAAAACTTGGAGGTTGCAACCTACAACTATGTAAAGGACAACTTTACCTATTCTGTAGCACTCAGTAACACTTGGAACTCAACAGGAACTAACACTTCTGCAGCAGATGTTAAGGGTGAGCACTGGAGTGACAATAAAGAATATACATACAAGAATCAGTTTGATGGTTGGGGTGATCCCAAACAAGGATATCCTGCAGGTTCATGGACCATAGACTTTGACCAAGAGGTAGAGCTCCCCGCTGGAGAATACGTGTTTAAGGTAGCTGGCCGTAAGAGTGTAGATGCCACATTGGAACTTGTAGTAACAATGGGCGAGACCGAACTGGGTACAGTGAACGACTTCCCCTCATCAAATGAGGCATTAGGTATCAACAAGGCTGGCGCTACCAGCTTCGATGCCAACGACCCCGCTGGATTTGCTAAGGAAGGAAAGGGCTATGGTTGGCAGTGGCGCTATGTGAGATTTGTTCTCGACGAAAAGGCTACCGTGAAGGTTGCAGTACACGCGGAAACAAATAAAATCTACAACTGGGTGTCATTCGGTGACTACACCTTGCAGATGACCGAGGAGACCTACTTGGAAGCAAACAAGGGTGGTTTGGATGCTCCTACGGCAGTCGCAAACTTACTTGTTGACACCAAGCCTATGGGTACAGCAGAGAACGATGCCCTTAAAGCTGCACTTGCCATGACTTACACCACTGGTGCAGAATTGCAAGCAAAGATTAAGGCTCTTGAGACTGCTGTTGCCAACGCCAACGCATGGGTAACAGCCTACAACGAAGCCAAGGCTCCGCTCGTAGCAGCACTCGACCGCTTCGAGGCTGACTATAACAATGCTGAGAATGGTGCACTTAACCATATGAACAAAAATCGTTGGGTTACTGCCATCGAAAAGGCACAGGCTGCTGCCGTAGCTAAGGACGCAACAGACAGCTACGAAGGATTCGCTGCTGCCACTGAGGAGCTTGTTGCCGCTCTGGATGCTGCTCAAGTTTCAGTAAATGAGTATGCTGCATTGAAATCAGCAATTGATAATGCCAACACACTGGCCAATGCCGGTAACTGGGGTGACCAACCCTTCCAGAGACCTATAAGTGCAAAGGAAAGCCTCAATACCACAACCGCGCAAGCCACATATGATGCAGCTGAAGCTGATGGAGAGGGTGTGACTTCTGTAACCGACGCATTGAACGAGAATGTAGAGGCTGTAGATGCTATTGTGCTGAACGCACCTGCTGAAGGCGCAAGATATAATATGGTAATGAGTGCCGGTTGGGAACATGACGGCAAGGCTGTGACTTATCTTGCTGGTGGTCGTAACGATGCCGGTTTGTATAACATCCAATACTACGCCGCTCCCAATGCAAACTATGCACAGGCATTCACCTTCACTGCCGTAGAGGGTAAGGCTAACTGCTACACCTTGAGTATGACCGACGTGGATGGCAATGAGCGTTATGTATGTACAGGTGTTGTATATGGTGGTAATACAAGTCAGATTCGTACCACTACTGAAGCCGACAAAGCACTCGCAGTTAAAGTAATCGCCACTACGACCGATGGCATACACCAACTATATAACACCGAGGCCAACAACTACATCGGTGGTCAGGATGCTGGCTTCTACACGGTGAACAGCCACACCACCTTCCGTCTGAAAGAGGCTGAAAAGGCTAACGTAACTCTCGCCCTCTCTGAGGTAGGTTGGGCAACACTGATATTGCCGTTCGATGCCGAACTGCCCGAGGGCGTAAAGGCTTACTCTTGCACTGAGGCTGATGGTGAGAGTGAGACATTGACTCTCACAGAAGCTGAAAGCCTCAAGGCCAATACTCCCTACTTGATGAATGGCGAGAAGAGCACACACGTCTTCACAGCTTATGGCCTTGCCGATAAGGATAGCTACACCGATGGTCTGTTCACCGGTACATACGTGGACTATCAGACTACAGCAGATGGCAAGACCTACGTACTCCAGAACCAGGATGGCAACTTGGCCTTCTACCTTGTAACGGATGCTGCACAGCCTTGGATCAGAGCTTACCGCAGCTATATGGTTTACGAAGGTGCTGCCGGTGCTCCGAAGTTCAGCCTTGGCCGTGGTGAGGGAACCACATCAATTGACAAAGCACAATTGACAATTGACAATGTAGTCATCTACGACCTTATGGGCCGCAAGGTAAGCACCATGGAAAAGGGTGGCGTGTATATCGTGAATGGAAAGAAAGTTGTTATTAAGTAAACAAAATAAGCATATGGATAAGAAAAAGTATATCAGACCCGAAATGGAAGAGATGTTGGTAGAAAGCCAGCAGATGATGGTCGCAAGCCCCGGCACAGAACCTGGAATGAGCAGCGGACCAGCAGATGGTACTGACGGCCTCAGCAACCGCCGCCGTGGCACCTGGGGCAACCTCTGGTCCGAGGAATAACCTTCCTCATAACTATAGCGAGGGCATACCGCGGTATGCCCTCGCTATCTATCTACGAACATAAAAACACCTTTACGATGATCAATACAAAACGAGTGATGACACTTGCTGCCACTCTGTTGCTTGCGGCATACGGATGGGCGCAGATGCGCATCACGTTCGAGGGGATCGAGGCCAAGGAAACGGTACTTGCCGATGGCAGCACCTATGTGCAACTACCCTCTGGCACCAATCTCAATGATTTTGCCCAAATGGGCATGGACGTAACTGTAGGCGGGAGGAGCGTACCCCTTGCCGACATCACTCCCAATCCTGCGACGACATTCATCACAGCCAACGAAATAGAGACCTTCATATATGATGGCAAGGCATACTCGTTCCGTTTCAGCAACAATGAGTATAGCCACTACCTGTTTGCCTACTTCAATGGCAACAATCAGTGGCAGGAGCAGATATGCTTTGCACTCAGCGATGACGGATTTAACTATACTCCTCTGAATGGAGGAGCCCCCGTCATCAGCTCTGCCGACATCGCACTGAAGCAGGCGGTGCGCGACCCACACATCCTGCGCGGAGAAGACGGGTACTTCTATATGGTGGTGACAGACATGTGCTCAAGCCAAGGATGGGCCTCCAATGATGGGCTGGTGCTACTGCGCTCCGGGGACCTCATCAACTGGACACACACAGCCATTGATTTCCCTACCCTATGGCCATGGCGATTTGACAGAAACAGCCTCACTCAGGTGTGGGCTCCACAGACTATCTACGACCCTGAGGAGGGAAAGTATATGGTATACTACACCATCGGTGAAAGCGGAAAGAACCATATCATCTACTACTCTTATGCCAACGAGGACTTTACCGAACTCGACGAACCGCAGGTGCTATATGATCATAATGGACAAAACACCATTGATGCCGACATCGTATGGCACAACGGAGAGTACCATATGTTCTTCAAGACCGAAGGACAAGGCAATGGTATACAAAAGGCAACGGCAACAACATTGAAAGGACCATGGACACCCGAGCATAAAGATTTGCAACAAACGAAAGACGACGTGGAGGGCTCGTGCGTGTTCCAGCTCATCGGTTCGGACACTTGGGTGCTGATGTACGACTGCTACAACAGTGGCAGGTATGAGTATTGCACAAGTACCGACCTGCGGGCGTTTACCTACCACTCACAATCTGTCAATACCTCAATCTTTACACCACGCCACGGCACGACCATAACCATCACGATAGAAGAAAAGCAAAGATTGCTGAAAGCCTTTGGGCAATAATAGGGCAATGTCATATATTCCGCTCACTTTTTGGGCATATTTGCGATAAATCGCGAATATACTGACGCTCGTTGTGAAAAATATTGATGCAAACTTCATATTTCTCGCTCGCTTTTGCGTATATTTGCGATGAATCGCGAATATACTGATGCTCGCTGTGAAAAATATTGAAGTAAACTTCATATTTCTCGCTCGCTTTTGCGTATATTTGCAAGCGATAACTTATAAATACATCATTATATGAAGAAAATCACATGTATGGCACTGATGGCAGCGGCGCTGCTGATGGCCACTCCTGCACAAGCACAATTCAGTTGGGGTATCAAGGGCGGTGTAAATCTGGGTAGCAATGATCTGATGGCACTGAAGGATAAGAGCTATGCTCTGGATGCGAGCAACTACACCGGCTTCTTCATCGGTCCCAAGGCCGAGGTGCGTATCCCCATCCTTGGATTTGGCATCGAGGCTGCCGCAATGTATGCACAGAAGGGAATGAGCATTGGCGAGGGCGAGACCTTCAAGCAAAACAGTTTCCAGATTCCTCTCAATGTGAAGTACGCGTTCGGAATCGGCAACATCGCCAACGTCTTCATTGCAGCCGGACCTGAGTTTGGGTTCAATGTGGGCGAGACACAAAAGGTTTTCAACAACCTCATAACTGATGACAAAACAAATGTCACCACTGGAGGCATCTCGGCATACGTAGCGAAAAAGTCAACACTCGCCATCAACGTAGGCTTGGGAGCTACCCTGCTCAACCACCTGCAAGTGGCTATCAATTATAATATGCCCTGGGGAAAGACCAGCGAGTTCACCTATATCGATGCCTCGGAGATAGGCGAAGAGAACCTTTCATTTGGTTCGTTCGAGGAGTTGAGCGAAAAAATTGACAAGGCCAAGCAGGCGAAGAACAATATCAAAGCTGGCACGATACAACTGTCGGTGGCTTACTTGTTCTAAACGAGACAGTAATAATACTATATAAATAACAACTAAAAACAAATACCATTATGGACAGACCTTATGTAGTGGGTATGGATATCGGCGGTACGAACACCGTATTTGGTATCGTGGATGCTCGTGGAAATATCCTTAGCGTTGATTCTATCAAGACGCAAGCCTACAAGGAATTCAGCGATTATGTGGCTGCTGTGGCCGAGAAGCTCATCCCGATGATTGAGGCCGTGGGTGGCACAAGCAAGATTAAGGGTATGGGTATAGGCGCCCCCAACGGCAACTACCATACCGGCAACATCGAGCACTCGGCAAACCTGCCTTGGAAGGGTATCGTACCCCTTGCCGAGGAATTCCAAAAAGCTATCGGCGTATCGGTAACCGTAACCAATGACGCCAACGCTGCTGCCATCGGCGAGATGACCTACGGCGCAGCCCGTGGTATGAAGAACTTTATCGAGATTACCCTCGGAACAGGTGTGGGCAGCGGTATCGTAGTGAACGGACAGCTCGTGTATGGCCACGACGGCTTTGCCGGTGAGTTGGGCCACGTCATCGTGCGCCGTCACAACGGACGTCAGTGCGGCTGTGGACGTTGTGGATGCTTGGAGACCTACTGCTCGGCTACGGGTGTGGCACGCACCGTGAAGGAAATCATCGACTGCACCGACGAGCCCAGCCTACTGCGCGAGATCGAGGGCCCCATCACGTCGAAGGATGTGTATGATGCTGCCGTACGTGGCGACAAGGTGGCTCAGGAGGTATTTGAATTCACCAGTACCGTGCTCGGTGAGGCGTTGGCAGACTTTATCGCCTTCAGTGCACCTGAGGCTATCGTGCTCTTCGGCGGACTCACCAAGGCTGGCGACTACATCATGAAGCCCACACTTGAGGCTATGGAAGCCAATGTACTCAGCATTTGGAAGGGCAAGACCAAGCTACTCGTTTCGGAACTCAAGGACTCTGACGCTGCCGTGCTCGGAGCCAGCGCTTTGGCGTGGGAGTAAAACGATGCTCCATTTCGGGTACAGCGAAAAGACTCGTAGTGGACTTTCACCATCACCAATAAAAAGCATACACCCAGTGTATGCTTTTTATTTAATGCACAACATTAAACCTTTTGCACAAATAATGGTCTGTCTTACATAAGTATGTCCGTTGAGGATGAAGAATACCATATAATTATATATATCATAGGAATGAAGAAAAAACTACTCTTGGCTATCCTGGCTATATGCAGTATGAGCATAGCCTTTGCGCAGGAAAGGAATGTGAAGGTGACGGGTAATGTCACCGATTATGAAACGACAGAACCCATCATCGCTGCTACCGTGCAGCTGCTGAGCATGCCCGACAGTGCATTCCAAGTGGGAGCGACAACAGACTTCAAGGGACACTTTGAGTTGAGCCACCATTTACCCTTGGGCAACTATGCAGTCAAGGTGTCCTTCGTGGGATATGGTGATACCTACCGCAACTTTGGCGTGACGGAGGATACGCGACGTGTAAAGCTCGACTCCATCTATCTAAAGACCGATGCGCTGCTCTTGAAAGAGGCGGTCATTGAGGCACAGATGGCACAGGTGCAAGTGTCGGAGGATACGGTAATATTCAATGCCGAGACCTTCCGTGTGGCCGAAGGCTCGATGCTTGAGGAACTCATCCGCAAACTCCCTGGATATGAGGTGGCCGACGATGGCTCAGTAACCTATAACGGAAAGGCTGTATCAAAAATTCTTGTAGATGGTAAGGAGTTCTTCTCCGAAGACAAAAGCATTGCTATGAAGAACCTCCCTGCCAATATGGTGAAGAAGGTGAAGAGCTATGAGAAGAAGAGCGACCTTGCCGAGATAACGGGCATCGATGACGGTGAAGAGGAGCTAGTACTCGACCTCACCGTGAAGGAGGATGCCAAGAAGGGATGGTTCTCAAATATTGATTTAGGTTACGGCCGCCCCACTCAGGAGGTGAAGTACGACATCCATAATCTCTATACCGTGAAGGGTATGGTGAACCGCTTTGCTGAGAATGAGCACTACTCTGTCATTCTCTCAACAAACAACATCAACGACAAGGGATTCCCCGGTGGTGGCCCTGGCGGTCGTGGTGGCGGTGGCAATGGCATGAACCAGAGCTCTATGGGCGGTTTCTCAATGGCAAAGAATCTCGGAGAAGAAATAGAGAAGAACAAATACCAATTCCAAATCGGTGGTGGCGTGCGTTTCTTCCACAACAACTCTGACGTACAGAGCCAGACGGCTTCGGAAACCTTCCTCACACAGGGCAGCGCCAATTCCTTCTCCAACAGCATCAGCAATGCACAGAACCAGAGCCTGCGTGTCAATGCCGACCTGCGCCTCGAGTGGCGTCCCGACACAATGACCAGCATCATCTTCCGTCCCAGTGTAGGGTATTCTTCTTCAAGCAATGCTTCAGAGAATCTGTCGGCAACATTCGACAAGGATCCTTACAAACTACTCGAAGCGCAGTTTGCCGATGAGGATTACGAGCCTACAGATGAAGAATGGATGGATGCCGATAGCAGTCGAATCAACTATAGCCGTCGTCAATCGGGAGGCACCAGCGAAAGCACCTCAGTGAATGGAAACCTGCAAATCAACCGTAAGTTCAATGACAAGGGACGCAACCTCACCATCAGACTGAGAGGAGGATATACCAATAGCGAAAGCCACTCTAACTCGGCTTCATACACCCGTTTCTACAAGACCTATAGCAACGACACCATTAACCGCTATAACGCTACCCCTTCGGTATCATACAACTATAATGCACGTGCTATGTGGAGCGAACCGCTGTGGGAGGCCACCTTCCTGCAACTGAGCTACGAATTCAGCTATCGCTATAATGACAACCAACGCTCAACATATGACTTGCCAGCCAAATTGGATGATTGGCAATTGCCCGATTGGATTCTCCCTGACGACTACGAGCGTTACCGTAGCGAAGCACTCAGCAAGGATGCTACGTACGAGAACTTTGACCACGACATTACCGCTCAACTACGTTTTATCCGCGAGAAGTATAATATGAACGTGGGATTCTCGCTACTCCCCCAGCGAAGCAAGATGAGCTACAAGTATATGGGATTGAATATAGATACTGTGCGTACTGTTTTCAACTTTACTCCAACGATGAATTTCCGCTATAACTGGAGTAAGCAGACAAACCTGCGCATCAACTACCGTGGACGTAGCAGCCAGCCTTCGATGACAGATCTATTGCCTATTGAGGACAACAGCGACCCGCTGAATATCACTATGGGTAATCCTGGATTGAAGCCGACCTTCACCAACAACCTTAATATTCGTTTCCAGGATTTCAATATTGAGACCCTACGGAACCTCTCGGCTAACATCGGGTTGAGTAGCACACTCAATAGTATTGTCAATAAAATAACCTATAACGAAGAGACTGGTGGACGAATCTCACAACCAACCAATCTCACTGGCTGGTGGAGCAACTGGAATGCCAATGCTGGTATTGCCTATAATACGGCATTGCCTAATCAACGCTATAAGGTAAGTTCATCTACCAATGCCCGCTATAGCTATCAAGAGGGCTATGTACGTACAGCAACAGCAACCGGTGAGTTCCCCTTGGCTGCCACTCGCTCTGTGACTCTCTCGGAGCGCCTGTCTGGAACCTACCAGAATGATTGGCTTGAGATTACGTTGCAAGGTACGCTCAACTATAATCGTGCCCGAAACAACCTGCAGCCTACAGCCAACCGAGATACCTATATCTTCTCGTACGGACCATCAACAAATATCCAGTTGCCTTGGTGGAACGTCAAAATATCAACGGATATCGGTATGAATAGCCGCCGCGGATTCAGCGATCCGGAGTTCAATACCAATGAACTCATCTGGAATGCCCAGGTATCGAAGAGCTTCCTCGCACAGAATGCTGCTACCATAACCTTGCAGTTCTACGACATCCTCGGTCAGCAGAGCAACGTAAGCCGAGTAGTGAATGCTACGATGCGTAGCGATACGTGGTACAATACGGTGAATAGCTACTTCATGGTGCACTTCATCTATAAGCTCAACCTCTTCGGAGATAAGGAGTCCCGCAAGGAGGCTCGGGCGAACAAGGCTAGTGGTGTCTACCCACAGCCCGAAGACACTATGCGCCCAATGTCTGGTGGCGGGCGTCCTCCCATGCCTCCGACAAGAGGGGGTGGAATGCCCATGGGAGGCCCAGGAATGGGCTTTGGAGGCGGTTTTGGAGGCGGTTTTGGCCCGATGTAAAGAAAAAAAAGGAGTTTCTTTTGATTTTTTTGCCTAAAATGCTTGCAATGTTTTGATTTTTACTATATTTGCAGACGTAAATCAACTTAAAACTAAGAGAATATGAAAGAACTCGTTGAAAAAATTCAGGAAAAGTATGCTGCTTTCGCTACTGATGCAGCTCTCCAAGTAGAAAAAGGTAACAAGGCTGCCGGTACTCGCGCACGCAAGGCTTCTCTCGAGCTTGAGAAGATGATGAAGGAGTTCCGCAAGGCTTCTCTCGAGGCAGCGAAGTAATATTATCCTGCTTGAAAAACAGAACCACCGATGCTATCATCGGTGGTTTATTTTTTCTATGATATCCCTTTTCTACCTATTTTTCAGATGAGGGGCTATCTCCAATAGCGGTTCGTAAACAAAGCTACGCTTCCATATCAAAGGATGGGGGATAGTGAGCTCGGCATCATTGACCACTACGTCTTCATAGAGAAGGATGTCTATATCGATGATGCGGTCTGAATAGTTTCCATTGATGCTCTTGTGCGTGCGCCCCATCGTTCGCTCTATCGCTTGTGTGATGCGTAAGAGTTCGTGTGGTGTGTGAAGGGTATCAATCTTCAGTACGGCATTGAGAAAGGGATTATCAGAGCTGAATCCCCAAGGCTCGGTTTCGATAAATGACGAGCAAGCAAGCACATGGCCTGCTTGCTCGTCTATCAAGTCGACCGCACGGCACAGATTGTCTGTGCGGTCACCAAGGTTAGTTCCTATTCCAAGGTAGGCAATCATCAGTCGATGATAAGCATTGCGTCACCATAAGCTCCGAAACGATAGTCGTTCTCCAAGGCAACTTCGTAAGCATGCATCACCAAGTCGTAGCCACCAAATGCAGAGGTAAGCATCAACATGGTAGAATATGGCAGATGGAAGTTGGTGATGAGGCTATCGGCAAAACGGAAATCGTAAGGAGGGAAGATAAACTTATTGGTCCATCCCTCATACTCCTTGAGATGGCCATCAGCGCCTACGGCAGTCTCCAATATGCGCATTACGGATGTACCTATAGCACAAACCTTATGGCCTTTTTCCTTTGCGCCATTGACAATCTCCGTCGCTTCACGATTCACAATCATCTGCTCCGAGTCTGTCTTATGCTTGGTGAGATCCTCGACATCAATGTCACGGAAATTTCCCTGGCCAATGTGCATGGTAACGTAGGCAGCTTCAACCCCCTTAATCTCCATACGTTTCATCAACTCACGGCTGAAGTGGAGGCCTGCAGCAGGTGCAGTAACGGCGCCTTCACTCTTTGCGAAGATGGTTTGGAAACGAGTGAAGTCTTCTTCCGTAGCCTCACGGTCAATATAGTAAGGAAGGGGTGCTACACCAAGCGAATAGAGCGCCTCCTTGAACTCCTCGTGAGGACCATCATAAAGGAAGCGGAGAGTACGACCACGCGATGTGGTATTGTCGATAACCTCGGCTACCATCGCTTCATCGTCACCAAAGTAGAGTTTGTTTCCTATACGTATCTTACGGGCAGGATCTACAAGTACATCCCACAAGCGGAACTCCTCATTGAGCTCACGCAGCAAGAACACTTCGATGCGGGCACCAGTCTTCTCCTTGTTGCCATAGAGACGTGCAGGAAAGACCTTGGTGTCGTTAAAGAGGAAGGCATCGCCTTCGTCGAAATAGTCGAGTACCTCCTTGAAGAGACGGTGTTCTATCTCGCCCGTCTTCTTGTGGACGACCATCAATTTAGAGTCGTCGCGATGGAAGGTAGGCTCCATAGCGATACGCTCTTCGGGAAGGTTGAATTTAAATTGTGACAGTTTCATATTATATGTTTTATATAGTTTCGTTCTTTTTACTTCTCAGAGGACTCGGGGTTTTCAAAGACCTCTATGCCCTCCAGCCACTCGGTGAACTCCTCTATGCTCATGCAATCGGCAAGTGTGGTTTCGCCTACTCGTGTACGCTCCAGACCAGTGAGGTGCGCTCCGCTTTGCAGTGCCTCTCCGATATCACGAGCAAGAGCACGAATATAGGTACCCTTGCTGCATACGACGCGGATGACTATATCGGGCAAATTGCACTCCTGGAGTTCAATCTCATCGATGACCAATGTCTTAGCCTTCAACTGCACATCCTCGCCCTTACGAGCCAATTCATAGGCACGCTTGCCATCGACCATACATGCTGAAAACGAGGGGGGAACCTGCTCAATGGTGCCAATGAAATTCTTCAAGGTTTCCTCTACCAATTCACGGGTAATATGCTCTGTCGGGTAGGTGGCATCGATAGGCTTCTCCAAATCATACGACGGAGTGGTAGCCCCCAAGCGAATGTGCGCAATATATTCTTTGGTCTGATATTGAAACTCCTCGATACGCTTCGTTGCCTTGCCCGTACAGAGTATCATCACGCCCGTAGCCAAAGGATCAAGAGTGCCGGTGTGCCCCACCTTCAGTTTCTTCACCCCTATCTTGCGGCACAGCAAATAGCGCACCTTGTTTACTACAGCAAACGAGGTCCACGTATAGGGTTTGTTGATACAGAGAATTTCTCCTGCCTTGAAATCCATAGCTTAGACAATAGTTAGGTTGTGACCGCTAAAGAGCAGCCCCAAGATAAGTCCGCCGACAAGGATACGATACCAGCCAAAGGCCTTGAACCCGTATTTAGTAACAAAGCCGATAAAAAACTTGATGGCCAGTAATGCCACAATGAATGCCACGGCATTACCAATGAGCAAGGTCGAGAGATTGTCGGTAATAATTTCGATGCCTCCCTCCTTTACCAAATCGTAGACCTTGTATACGGTAGCCGCAAGCATCGTGGGAACAGCAAGGAAGAAGGAGAACTCGGCAGCTGCCTTACGTGTCAGTCGTTGCGACATACCGCCTACGATAGTAGCCATAGAGCGTGATACGCCCGGAATCATCGAGATGCATTGGAAGAGACCCACGATGAAAGCGCGCTTCTCGGTAAGCTCGGTCTTCTCACTTCCCTTATTGAATATCTTGTCGCAGAAAATCATAAATATGCCACCCAGAATAAGCGTCACGGCTACCACCTCTACACGCTCGAGCATCGCATCGATGGCATCGCTGAAAAGCAAGCCGAAGACAGCGGCAGGGATAAAGGCGATGAAGAGTTTCCAATAGAAATCATATTTGTGCAAGAAACGCTTCACGGCAGGTGTACCCTCAGGCATAGGTGTGCGGTTGAGCTGGAAGAAACGTTTCCAGTAGAGCACCAACACCGAGAGGATGGCACCAAACTGAATGATGAAGGTAAATGCTTTCACAAAGTCGGTGCTCTCTACGCCCATGAGGTTTTGGGCAATAATCATATGTCCCGTAGAGGATACGGGAAGGAACTCGGTCAAGCCTTCAACGATGGCAATGACGATGGTTTCAAATACGTTCATAATTAGCTTCTCTTCTTAACAATTACTTATTCTGCTTGTCCTTTGAACGGAACATGATAGCGAATATCATAAACACAAATCCCGAGAAACATACGAGAGGAGCGATTACGATACGGCGTGTGCTGAAGATGTCCGGTTCGAAATGCACTTCTGTGGAACTGGGGCCGGTCATCAAAAGAAGTCCAGCAATGATGATAATTACCCCTATGGCGATAAGGATAAAGTTCATTCTGTCGAGAGCAAATTTTTCTTTCATATCATTTATTCTTTTCTTCTGTCATCCTGAGCGTAGTGAAAGATTTCGCGCTGCTCGAAATGACACAAACGTTTAACTTTCAATTCTCAATTAAATATAGTATAGGTCTCCCGCCTTCATTCGGAGGAATCGGTTGATGGATGCATAGGCGCAGACCAAAGTGATGATTATGCCGAACAACATCACACTTCCACCAACAACTCCAAGTGTCGGCATAGTGAAGAGATGGCTCAACTGCGGTTCGCGGTCCAGCAACAGATAGATGCCACCACCGATAATTCCATTGGCCAATAGTCCGGAAGTGATGCCTATTCCCAAGTTGCGCATCAAGAAGGGACGACGGATGAATCGCCAACTGGCTCCTACGAGCTTCATCGTGTGCAACAGGAAACGCTGGGAATAGATGGTCAGCTTAATGGTATTGCTGATGAGGGCAAAGGATATGAGCGACAATGCCAGCGCCAATGCCAGGAGCAAAGCACTTATCTTGCGGATGTTCTCATTTACATTGTCCATCAGCTCGCTTGGATAAGAGATCTCTCGTATCTGCGTGTAGCGCATCAAACGATTCTTGATGGGAATGATACTGTCCGTATTGGCATAATCGGCCTTCAATTTCACCTCAATAGAGGCGGTATAGGGGTTATATCCCAAGAACTCCGTAGGGTCAAGTCCCATCGAGGCAGTCTGCTCGGCGAGAATATCCTCCTTGGAGATGTAGCGCACCTCTTTCGCATAGCACTGCGACTCTACGTGCCGCACGATGCGATTCACGTCCTCAATCTTGGCCTCATCGTTGAGCAGCAGCGACAACTCCAGGTTTTCCCTCACGTGGTCGGACAAGCGACCTGCCGTGAGCACCACCAGCACAACAGAACCCAACAAAAGGAGCACCAGCGAAGTGCTGATGCAAGCTGTAATGAATTGGATATCTATAGCCCTCTTTTTCTTCTGTGTCATATACCCTAAGCAATAATAAACGCCACTACGAGGAAGCGCGCGAGCACACTCCACCCGAATATGCCACAAAATTAGTGAAAAGTGAGAGAAATATCAAATTTATTTGATTATTTCCAACCCGCCTCTCTAAAACGAGGACAACGAAGCTACTTACAAACCCGCAAAAGGCCAACGAGACGCCTAGCTCCTCCGAGCAAGCACAGAGAAAGCCCCTCCCACCATTGACAAAGGCCATTCATACACGCAGCAATAGAGAAAGAATGATTTCCGTACACACTTTTTATTTACCGATGCCCACCGTACACCTTGCTGCTGCCCACCATACACGCGTATGCAGGGCACCATACGCGCGTATGGTGCCCTGCAGCAAATAGGTCAGCACTTAACAACTCACTACACGGGTACCATCGGCTTGCTCCTCGATGGTCACCTTTACGGTTTCTTCGGGCAACAATTCCTCGATGAGTTCGGGCCATTCGATGAAGCAGAGGCCACGGCCGTAGAAGTAGTCTTCGTAGCCCATGTCATACACCTCAGCCAATCGTTTGATACGGTAAAAGTCAAAGTGATAAATGGGACGACCCGAAGGTGTGTCGTATTCATTCACGATGGCAAAGGTGGGCGAATTTACCGTGTCGGTCACACCCATGGCCTCGCAGAGGGCCTTCACAAAGGTGGTTTTTCCGGCACCCATGGAGCCATAGAAAGCAAAAATCTTGCGGTCGCCCATGTGGGCAATGAACTCTCGGGCGGCAGTGGCGATGGTGCCGATATCTCTTATAATTATTTCCATAACCTGTTTTTACAATTCGTTTTCTCTACGCGCCCCTCCATAGAGGGAGGGGTTGGGGTGGGTCTTCACCTCTTCTTCGGTGTTAATGTTATCAGAGGCACTATCATTTCTTCCATCGAAATGCCTCCGTGCTGGAAGGTGTCGCGATAATATGAGACGTAGTGGTTGTAGTTGTTGGGGTAGGCAAAGAAACTGTCGCCCCAGGCAAAGATGTATGCGGTGCTCACATTGGGCGAAGGGAGAAACACCTTGCGAGGGTCTTTAATCTCGTACACCTCGCGCGAATTGTAGCTGAGGGTCTTGCCTAACTTATAACGCAGATTGGTGTTCACATTGCGGTCACCCACCACCTTGATGGGATTGTTTACACGGATGCTGCCATGGTCGGTGGTGATGACAACCTTATAGTCGCTCTCGGAGAGGAGGCGGAACAGTTCCCTGAGCGGAGAGTGACGGAACCACGTAGCCGTTACCGAGCGATAAGCCGACTCATCGGCGGCCAGCTCGCGAAGGGTCTTCGACTCGGTGCGGGCATGGCTCAGCAGGTCGATGAAGTTTACCACCACCACATTGAGGTCGTAGTTGGCAAATTGACGGAACTGCGCCACCAATCGCTCGGCTCCCTGTGCATCGTTTATCTTGTGATACGAGAAGGTGTCGCGGCGGCGGTAACGGTCTATCTGGGTTTGAATAAGCGGCGCCTCATTGAGATTCTTGCCCTCCTCCTCATCTTCGTCGACCCACAGCTCGGGGAACATCTCGGCAATCTTGTTGGGCATAAGGCCCGAGAAGATGGCGTTGCGGGCATATTGCGTGGCCGTGGGCAGGATGCTGTAGTAGAGGTCCTCATCGAAGGAGAACTCTCCACTGAGTTCGTGGCTTATCACCTTCCATTGGTCGTAGCGGAAGTTATCGAACACGACGAGCACCACCTTCTCTTGCTGGTCGAGCAGAGGGAAGATACGGTCACGGAAAAGATGGGGGGAGAGCAAAGGAAGGTCTCCCTTCTGCCCTTCCCGAGAAGGGATAACCGATTGCATCCACCCCTCGTAATTCCTACGCACAAAGCGGGCAAAGAGGTTGTTGGCCTCCTCCTTCTGCATGCGCAGCATCTCGCTCATATTATTGTCGGCGTGTTCAAGTTCGAGTTCCCAATACACAAGATTCTTGTACACCTCCACCCAATCTTCGTAGGTGGAAGCATCATTTATCTGCATGGCAATACGCCCCATATTCTGCTGATAGTTGGTATTGGTCGCCTCGGTAATGATATCTTTCTTATGGATATTCTTCTTCAACGTCAGCAGTATCTGATTCGGATTGACGGGCTTGATAAGATAATCGGCAATCTTGGCTCCTATGGCCTGATTCATAATGTTCTCCTCCTCGCTCTTGGTCACCATCACCACAGGAACCGTGGGATTTATCTCCTTGATGAGCGCCAGTGTCTCCAATCCCGTCAGACCAGGCATATTCTCATCAAGCAGAATGAGATCATAATTGCACTCACGGCAACGGTCCAATGCATCACGACCATTGGAGGCTGTATCTACCTCGTAGTCCTTCCCCTTGAGGAAAAGGATGTGAGCGCGCAGCAACTCTATCTCATCGTCAATCCAAAGCAGCGTTCCATTCTTGGCCATATCGTACTCTATATTTACCTTGCGAAGATAATACATTCTTGCCAAAGACTACGTTTTTTGATTCAAAAAAGTTCATAAATCCTTTTCACCAGAAGACGAGGCTTCCGGAAAAGATTAAAAAAGTGGTCGTTCGCATACAACTGAAAAAGAAAATATGTATCTTCGCACAAGCATTCATAAAGAACTACAATCATGGAAGCACTGAAAGAGAAACGCAGCGAGGTGAAGGCTGAATACATACGCCGCATCGAGATAGAAGCCCTGTGGGGACGCAAGCATATCATATGGGACTTGCGACGCGATGTGAATATCTTGAGTGGTGTGAACGGCATTGGCAAGTCGACCATCCTGAACCGTGCAGCCGAGCAGCTGGACCACCTGTCGGGGGGCATCGACGTCAACGTGAAGGACTTGGAAGGGGTCAAGATGACCTTCTACCCCGAAGAGGCTACAACGATTCACTTCGACGTGATACGCAGCTTCGACCGACCGCTCTTCCACAGTAACCTGGCCGAGAAGATGGCCGACAAGAATGTAAAGACCGAGCTCGACTGGCAGCTCTACCAGCTGCAACGCCGCTATCTGGACTATCAGGTGAACATCGGCAACCGCATCATCGAACTACTGTCGTCGGGCGATGAGGAGAGCCAACGCAAAGCAGCCGAGGTGTCGTATCCCAAGCGTCGCTTCCAGGACCTTACCGATGAGCTCTTTGCCGAGACGGGAAAGAAGATCATACGCTCGAAAAACGAAATCGTGTTCGACCAGGAGGGAGACCAGCTCTTACCCTACCGACTTTCGAGCGGAGAGAAGCAAATATTGGTCATCCTGCTCACCGTACTGGTGCAGGACAAGCAACCTTGCGTGCTCCTGATGGATGAGCCTGAGGTGTCGCTACACATCGAATGGCAGCAACGCATCATCAGCATCATACGAGAGATGAACCCCAACGCACAAATCATACTTACCACCCACTCGCCCGCCGTAGTGATGGGAGGATGGATGGATGCCGTGACTGAGGTGACAGACATAACAATTTAAAATTAAAAATTGAAAATTGAAAGTTTGCCATCCAGTAGGCCTAATTTTCAATTCTCAATTTTCAACTTTCAATTTATCTCCCGTGGCTAAGCGACTGACACAAAACGTAACCTCACTCTACATAGAAGCCGCCAACAGCTTGAAACCCAAGACGGCACGCAAGCGGATTGTGGCCTATGTGGAGAGCTACGACGACGTGTCGTTCTGGAGCCATCTGCTGAGCCAATACAACAACGAAAAACACTACTTCCAGGTGATGCTGCCCTCGAACACCTCGCTGGCTAAGGGTAAGAAGGTGGCGATGATGAACGACCTCGGCATAGGACTGGGCGGATACATGATAGCCTGCGTAGACAGCGACTACGACTACCTGCTGCAGGGCAAGACCAGCACCTCGCGACGCATCATCAACAGCCCCTATGTGCTGCACACCTACGCCTATGCCATTGAGAACTACCAGTGCTATGCCGGCAGCCTGCACGGAGTGTGCGTAAGGAGTACGCTCAACGACCAACCAATGATTGACTTCGAGGCATTCTTCCGACTCTACTCACAGGTCATCTATCCGCTCTTCTTGTGGAACATCTGGTTTTACCGCAAGCGTGAGCTATCGGTATTCTCCATGCAGGACTTTTGCCGCGTGGTAAGGCTCGACCCCGTGAGTGTGCCCCACCCCGAAGATGCCCTGGAGCAGTTGCGCATCAGAGTGGAGAAGAAACGAGCGTGGTTGGCACGACGCTATCCTGGGGCGCTGACCGACCTAGAACTGATGAAGCCCGAGCTGGAACAGCTCGGTGTGGTACCCGAAAACACCTACCTCTTCATACAGGGACATCACCTGAAGGAAAACGTGGTGATGAAACTTCTCAACCCCGTATGCGTACGACTGCGCCGAGAGCGCGAGATGGAGATAAGGAGCCTGGCTTGCCATGCCCAGCAGTATCGCAATGAACTCACTGCCTATCATCGCAGCCTACAGACCATCGAATCGGTGTTGCGCAAGAATACCGACTACGAAGAGGCTCCCACCTATGCACGCATCAAGACCGATGTGGAGCGGCTGATAAAGCTATTACCGGTAAGTTAATACGGTCAGATAATCGCGACCAAACAATTCGTTAGAGATATCCCAAAGCTCCTTGGCCGTGACCGCCTCGATGCGCCGGAACAATGCCTCAGAACCTTCATACTCACCATAGTGCAAATAGGTCTTGGCCATACCAAGCGCCGTGTTCTCAAAGTTGTCAGCAGCGACACCCACCTGCCCTATGAGTTGCTTTTTGGCTGCCGATAGTTGCAGTGCAGTGAGCGGACGCTCGCGCAGGCGGTCGAGTTCCTTGAGGGTGAGTTCTACGCAGCGATCAGCCTCGTTGGCATCGGTACCGAAATAGATGTTGAACACGCCCGTATCGGTGTAATTGATGAGATTGCTCTCCACGTTATATACGAGGCCCTTCTGCTCACGCAACGCGAGGTTGAGGCGGCTGTTCATACCCGGTCCGCCCAGCATGTTATTGAGCAGGTATAGCCCTGTACGGCGTTTGTCGCCTGAGGGATAGCCCACGCAACCCATCATCACGTGAGTCTGGTGCGTATGGCGGGTAGTTTCAACTTGACGGGGGACGTAGGGAAGCGGTGCCGTACGACTCTTGTTGGCACTACCTGCGGGAATATCGGCCATGAAGCGCTCGGCCCACATCACAATGCGGCTGAACGGTATATTGCCATAGACAAACAACACGGCATTGGAAGGGTGATAGTAGCGGTCGGCAAAGCTCCGCCCACTAGCTGTAGTGAAACGCTTGACATGCTGCGGCGTACCGAGGATATTGTGCCCTAACGAGTGACCACGGAAGAGAATATCCTCGAAGTCATCGAAGATGAGTTCGGCGGGATTATCCTCGTAGCAGTCGATCTCCTCAAGCACAACTCCACGTTCCTTGTCGACCTCGTGCTGGGGGAAGGTGCTATGGAAGACGATGTCGGTAAGCAACTCCAAAGCGCGCGTGAAGTCTTTCTTCAGGAAGGCTGAATAGACGACCGTCTCCTCCTTATTGGTGAAGGCATTGAGGTCGCCCCCGACATTCTCCATGCGGTTCAATATGTGCCAGGCACGGCGGCGCGTGGTGCCCTTGAAGAGCATATGTTCCACGAAATGAGCGAGACCAGCCTCATGGGGTTGCTCATCGCGTGTGCCAGCGTCAATGGCATAGCCACAATAGACCACCGATGTGGGCGATGGGGTGTGGATGATACGCAAACCATTGGCAAGCGTAGTCGTGTTGCAAGGTCTCATAAACGATGCTTATTTCTACTGTTGCTGCTGGCGTTTCTTTGCCTCACGCTCGGCATTCTTCGACTTACGCTCCTTGGTGACAGATTTCTGCTTCTTTATCTCGTCAGGCTTCTGCTGGTCGACAGGTATGGCCATGGGGTTCCATTCTTGCGTGTAATCCCAGTTCTCACGCGTCTCTATCTTTCCGGGGAAATAGTAGACCTCCTCAGCTGCTTCCTTACTTTCATAGAGGCCAGTATCCCAAACGCCGTTACCATTGCGGTCGTTGAACACACGGATATGGTAGGTTCCAGGATTAAGGAAGAAGAAATCAGCCTGTCCCTTTACTACCTGTTGCTGACGAACAACCTTCTCTCCACTACCAAGTAACTGCACAACATAGCTTGGGAGAGCGTTCTGCACAGTAAAGTAAAGGGTACTGTAGCGATCGAGCGACTTAAATTTGAGTTTCACCTCTTGTCGGTTGGTATGCAGTCCGTAGAGCCCGACAAAAGCTGCTGAATCAACTTCCACCTTATACTCTACATCGGGACGCCACTCACCCAACAGTTCATATCCCATCAGTTCGTTCTCGCGTTGGCGGAACAGATGAGGTTCCTTTACCCAAAGGGTATCGACCTTTTTGTATAAATGTATTGCCGTATCAACATACTGTACGACCGGTTCATTAAAGTCAATCAGCACATTGCTATTAAGGTTCATGCTCGTACTTCCTTTTATGCTAATGCTGAGATACTTGGGTTGCGGCTTGGGCTCGGGGATTGTGTCGCCACGTTTCATTCGCTTCTCCCGTTCCTTAGCAGCCTCAACGAGCTTCTTGTTTTCCTCTTCCAATATCTTGGCTCGAGTTTTCTTGGGGACGAGGTTGAGCGTATCGGTACGAGGAACCAACAGACCCGCGGTATCGGTGTACTCATAGGTAAGGGCAAACGAAAGAGTGTCCTGATAGTATACGAGCGAATCTTTCATCCAGTAGGTGATACTGTCATAGTCCACGCTTGTCTGTACTACATAGGAGTCTTCCGCGGGAAAGTTGAGCGGAGTAAGGAGCGGCAAGCTATCGGCCCCAAGCGAGAAGAAGATGGAGAAACTATTCAATTCTTTGCGTTCGGCCTTGGTCAAGTAGCGTTGTGTAGGTGCTTCGGTGAAGGCAAGCAAGACCAAGTCATCGGGGAGATAGTGCATGCACGGCACGGCACGGATGGTATCAATCGTAAGCGAGTCAATCCACGTTGTATCCTGATGCATACGTATCTCGGTATAGGGAACGACTAGCGAGTCGAGGAAAGCTATCATCTCATTCTTCTGATCGAACATGTAGTTCTGATTGGCATCCTGTAAAGCATAGGCACGATAGCTTCCTGGGGCAATGCCACGGATGACAAAACGCCCATCGGCATCGGTACGAGACACGCGATCAAAAGGCTTGGTCGTGAAGGCACTGTCAGCGAGATCACTATGTAGGCCCACCAAGATGCCCTTTATGGGTTCCAAATTAGATGCATTGAGCACAGCACCCGATACGGCCAACGTATCTATCTGGTTACCGGTAGAGAACGAAAAGGCAAAGTTTCCCAAAGGATTACCCTCGTTGTAGTCCACAATGGCATCGCTGAAATCTATGCTATAGGTTGTATTAGCCTTGAGCGAATCGTCCAATGCCACTATGACCTTCTTACCATTGGTCTTTATCTCGGGCGGAGTAATTTGTGGAGGTGAAATAACCACCTTTTCTGCAGCCTTCTCAATCTTGATAAACTCATCAAATTCTAGCTCCACACGCTTGGTTTTCACACCTAATGCAAAGGGTTCGGGCGTACTGCCAAGAAACACTGGAGGAGTTTCGTCATAAGGGCCTCCGTCGGGCGAACCGATAGAGGCACAGGCGGCTACCAATGACACCGCAAAAGCTAAGATCGCTATATATTTAATCTTTGTCTGCATCCGTATTCGTTGTTTACGTGCAAAATTAGTGCAAGGGGAGAGAAATGCCAAATATATTTAGACTTTCTGTGTTAAAACCGCCCAGATAGGCTACAGTTTCAGATAGAAATCTTCGACCAAACGGATATACTCTGGTGTATAGCAGCGCGCTGCATCTTGTATAAACAATGTTTCGGCAGTTTGGGCAGCGCCATCGCGCGTGAATGCCATAAGGATGCGTTTGGGTTTGCCTCCCTTGACAGGAACGACAACAGTTTGACGCGTAGCGAAGAGTCCGAAGCAGGCTGCACTGACGGTCATATCACGAGCACGGTCGTAGGGAATGACTACCGACAATTCACCATCGGGCGCCAATAGACGAGAAGCACTGCGAGCCAATTCGTCGAAACTGAGCGTGTCGGTATGGCGAGCCATGGTGCGTGCCGAATCAGGACACTTCAGAGAGTTCTCGAAGAAAGGGGGATTGCAGAGGATGGCATCGAACAATTGAGAACTGGCAATGAGTGGTGTCGAATTTGCGAGTTCCCGAGCATCAGCCTCCAACACTTGTATACGATTGCTCCAAGGAGATGACGCCACATTCTCGGTTGCTTGTGCTACGGCATCGGCATCAAGGTCGATAGCTACAATATCGGCACTACTACGCTGGGCTACCATAAGAGCTACGAGGCCGGTGCCAGTACCCATATCAAGGATATGATGGCAATGCTCCACGCGTGCCCATGCACCGAGCAGTACCCCATCAGTACCGACCTTCATTGCACAACGGTCCTGACAGATGGCAAATTGCTTGAACGTGAATGCCGGTTTCAAAATCTAACTACGGTATTAAGAGTAGCTCCAGTGGTCGATGCTGTGGGAGATATAAAGACCTCACACCCAGTGAGACGATGCATCATACGCTTCGTATAAGGAAGTAGCCAATGGCCAATGCGTGCACTCAGTATGCCCACACCTGCACCAGCAAAAACATCGGTAAACCAATGGCGCTCATTGTATACACGCAACACTCCCACCGTCGTAGCAATAGTATAAGCTCCGACAGCAAGCCAAGGATGCTCCTCACCATATTCGATACGCACCAACTCGGCTCCCATAAAGGTTGTCGCCGTATGCCCTGAGGGGAAAGAGTTGTTGGCCGACCCATCCGGACGAGGTTCACGTACCGTATACTTGATACCGTTGACAATGGCTCCAAGGGTAAGATATGATGTAGCCAACTCTAACGTGCGGTCTACGTAATTGTGTTTGGCCTCAACACCAAGCATACTAAGCCCATACACCGAAGCAAGTGGCACGTACTGCAAATAATCATCCACCCTTACACGATGGTCACCACGCCACTCGTTCAAGAAGTCGCGTACCTCGTAACGAGAATTCTTTATGGGTTCCACAAAGCCCAATGTTCCAGCTCCGATCAGTGATAGAGGCATTATCAACTCGCCAAGCTTGAAGCTTGACTTCACGGCCATACTATCCGATATTGTCTGAGCCGAGCAAGGGAATACAAAGAGAAAGGATAAGAGGGAAAGGAATATATTACGCATAATTTATTTTTTCAGAAAATACTTGTTAAGAATCTTGATAGGTAGCCATACGGAGAGGGCACTCACCGCTACGACCGATACCAACACGAGTATGAGGTCAGTAAACTTCACTCTGACAGGATAGGAATCGACCACAAACTGTCCGTCGCCACCAAGGCCGAGAAGCCCAAACTCCTGCTGCAACAGACACAACACGACACCCAGGACAAGACCAATCACTGCACCGAGCAGAGCAATAAGGTTGCCTTCATAAATGAAGATGCGAGCTACAAAGCCATCAGTAGCACCAAGACTACGCAAGGTATCGGCATTGGCCTGCTTGTCGAGAATGAGCATCGACACCGAACTGATGATATTGAAGCAGGCCACCATAAGGATGAAGCAGAGGAAAAGATAGGTGACAAACTTCTCTATCTCAACCACCTTAAACGTAGCAGCCTGCTGCTCGTAGCGGTTCTTCACCATATAGTCATCGCCCATAATAGCAGCAATGCCTTGTTTTACCTTGGCAGCGTTAGCCTTGGGCGACAAGCGCACCTCAATGGCCGAAACCTCTGCTTCATAATCAAACAACCTACGAGCATAGTCCAAGGAGGTGACGATATAGGACGAAGCATAGCGCGCATCATTGATGTTGAGCACATTACCCGGCAAGTAGAGTAGCTCGCGATGGAAACTTGACATTGGATTGGCGAGATTTACCTTCGCGTCTCGGCGAGGAGCATACACTTCAACGGGATCATAGGGATCGAAGCCTGTGCCCAAAGTATACATCAATTGTATACCCAATATGCCGTATTCAACCACAGCATCATAGAGCTTGAACTCGGGATTTCCATAAAGAATCTCTTCTATATGTGTCAGCTCCTGAAAATTATCGTCGACACCTTTAATGGTAACCATCGTTTGCTGTCCCTTATACTTAGCCATAGCATTATCCTCCAAGGTGAGGCTCACCACCTCAACTCCAGGTAAAGTACGAATTGCAGCAAGTGCCGAAGAATCAGGGGCAAAGGTCTTTCCCTTAATGGTCTCTACCTTTAGGTCGGGGTCGAAATGGGTGAAGAATCCAGAAATAAGGTCATGAAAGCCATTAAACACCGAGAGCGTGCACACCAAAGCCAGCGTAGCCAATGCTACACCACACACGGAAATTCCCGAGATGATATTGATAGCGTTGTGCGACTTCTTGGAAAAGAGGTAGCGACGGGCTATGTAAAGGGCACAATTCACGATGAAATGGGAGAAAACTACTTCAACAGTTCATCTATGCGCTCCAAGTAATCGAGTGAGTCGTCCACGAAGAACTTCAACTCGGGGATGATGCGCAACTGATGGCGCAGACGGCCACCCAATTCATAACGGATAGCACGCATGTTGGTTGTCAAGTTCTTTACAATCTCTGCGCCACGCTCCGAAGGGAACACGCTGATATGTGCACGAGCAATACTGAGGTCGGGGCTAACGCTAACTGATGTCACCGATACAAGCACTCCATTCATTGACTTGGCTTGCAAGAGAAATATCTCGCTCAGTTCCTTCTGGATGAGGCGAGCAATCTTACTTTGTCTGGTTGATTCCATTAATATTATTTACTTTTTGACTATTTACAATTTATATTTAACCCTTACTTCTTCCTTATCATTGTGAGACCATCGCGCAAAGGGAGTATGAGTTTCTCTACCCGCTTATCGGTAGCCACGAAAGCATTAAACTCATTGATAGCTACAGTCTGACGATCGTTGAGATAGGCCTTGTCCACTACGTGGCCATCCCAAAGCGTATTATCCGCCAAGATGAGTGCACCAGACGAGGTATGCCGAAGTATCATCTCGTAGTATTCCATATACTGACGCTTGTCACCATCCATAAATACAAAGTCGAACACTTCGCCCAGATGGGGCACCTCTTCAAGAGCATTGCCGATGTGAAAGTGTACCTTGTCGCCATAGGGTGAGTTTTCAATCCAAGGACGAGTAAAATCCTCCAATTCATCGTCGATTTCATAGGTATGAAGCAAAGCACCTTCCCCTAATCCCTCAGCCATACAAAGTGCCGAGTAGCCTGCAAAAGTACCTATCTCAAGTACACGCTTGGGACGGGCAAGCTGAACCAGCATCTTGAGCAGGCGTCCCTGCAAGTGTCCTGAAGTCATACGAGGATTGATCAGTTTCAGGTGTGCCTGACGGTAGAGCGCTTTCAAGTAGTCGCTCTCTTCATCCATATGCTGCAATATGTACGTTTCTATAGCCTCGTGATGGGTCATAATGCCAAGATTGCTTCTATTGCCAGTCGATAAGAGTCCATACCGAAGCCACCGATGACACCCACACAAGCACTCGTGATGAGTGAGGTATGGCGATAGGTCTCACGTTGGTATACGTTGGAGATATGCACTTCAACCACAGGCGTATCAATAGCCTTGATAGCATCATGCAGCGCTACCGAAGTATGGGTATAAGCTCCTGCATTGAACACAATGCCGTCGTATAAGAAGCCCACCTCGTGCAGTTTGTTGATGAGCTCGCCCTCCACATTCGATTGACAATAATCGAGGCATACATCGGGAAAACGCTCCTGCAATGCCGCAAAAGCACTCTCCATAGAGTCGCCTCCATAAATACCCGGCTCGCGCTTGCCTAGCAAGTTCAAGTTGGGGCCATTGAGCACCAATATCTTTTTCTTATCTGCCATACATATAATAAGGAGTACTATTTTACTATCACCTTCTTGCCACCTACGATGTAGAGTCCTGTAGGAAGGCCTTCGAGACTAGTTGCATTATAGCGTACACACTGGCCTGTAATGTTATACACCGGACATGGCCAGATGGACTCATTTGTATCTGAAACAATGACCTCCTCTATTTCACTTTCAACGTCGTTTTTGGACATAGCACCATAGTAGTAGAGCCTGAAGTTATCGAAGACAGTCCAGAACATCGAGCCACGACTCTCACTGCGAATACCCAATGTCAACGCCTGCACCCTACGATTCTGCATAGTGAGTGCATTCTCATATAGTCCCTCCTTGAAATACCTACTTGCAGCTTGCATATCATTGGGAATATAACGAGTGGGGGTACCTACTGCTGATTCCGCACCACCGAGCTTATTCTTCTGTGCTTCAGCGGCAATATGTTTTACCTTCACCTCCGAGCTTCCCAAGTAGATTTCAGTAGTCACCACACCAGTATTGCTCAGATAGGCATCATACGCTGTTGCTGGAGCACCTGCACGTTGGAAGGCTTGCACACGCAACTGATATACCCCCTTAGGCAACTTGTCTACAGTGGTTTGATTGAAGTCGAAGGTTGTTTCATAATACTCCATGCACGAATAGTTCATTGTAGGAGCATCAGACCATCCCGTTTCATTATCTATGGCGGCATTGGCTATCATATAGGTGATGTCGAAGGGTTGGTTCACATCGGTAGGTGTCACATTCGGGAGAAACTCAAGAATGCCACCTTTTGCCCTCTCTACACAAGCCGCAATCTCTGTCGTTGAGAGTGTCTGCGACTGTTTCTCCTTGAGCTCGGCCAACACCGCTTCGAGCGCTTCATCAGTACCTTCGACTGCTTCAGTGTGAGGCGTATTCACAAAGCTTTCCACACGTGTAACCCACTCGTCCATTTCATTCATATAGGCTCCATTGGCAGCTTGTTCAAAATCTTCCATATCATCTTTTGTCAAGAAAACCCAACGCTGGGCATACGCTGCGTCGGTAAGATCGAATGTCGCAGACTGCACCTTGCCACCATCAGCCGCAGTCAAGCAGGGAGGAGTGGGAGAACGCTGAGGATTCACTAGCCAGTAGCCGCGCACCTTGACCTTCTTGGTGCCATCACCTACGGTCAGGTCAGCGCGAGAGCGCATCATATGGAAGTTTGTAATATCAGAAGCACTTGTTGCCGTAGCGCCTCCATGTGCCATATAACGTCCTGTCGCAGCATTGCGTAATTGATAATAGCTGTTCTTGGGGTTAAAAGTCACATACCACGCAGCGGCATCACTAGCTAAAGCATCATCAGCCGACATCACCTTCCACACCACCTTGTCATTCTCTACCACCAAGTACGATGTATAAAGTCCGTGTCCTTCGCTTTCACTCTTGATGTAGTACTTGACGGTATCCTCCTGTGTAAAGGTATAGGCCGGTGTTGCAAATCCACCGGTAGGAGGCAACCCGTCCTCACCCAAAGCTTGATAAATGAGCGCATTGCTCATATAGAGCATCACGTCGTCATTGTCTTCATTTGCACCATTGATACCATAGGGCCACATGTGTGTGCCATCACCTGTCATCACAGAAGTGGTATTGTTGTCAAGAAAGCGAACCACTGCCGTAGCACGTTCACCTAACCAGTCGCCACGTCCGCTACCGGCACGCAACGGCGAAGAACCGCCATACCAAATTTCATGTGTGCCCACACCAATCCCATGGCCTAACTCGTGTAGGATGGTACCTGTTCGTTGATACGAGGAATTAGGTCCCACACGCATCCAACCACCATAAGAACAGTCGGCAGTAGGCGTTCCCGATCCATAATGTACATTGGCATAGAGACCATTGATGCTGGTTATCTGATTGAGAATCCATGCAGCATCGGCAACAGCAGTACTGATACGCACATTGGCGTCGGCATCGGCACCATTGTCGTATCCCCAAGTGACATTACCTTTGGGCAGAGTGATTACCTTCACCACATCACCATATCCCACGGCATAGTTCTTGGTCATCGCGTACGCGCGCACGTAATATATAGTGGAGGGAGCGAGGTTCTCCATTGCGTAGACGCGTCCGTTATGGGTATAGTACTTGGTGGAACGATTATCCAACACCGTAGGTTCGGGATGCGTGCTCCAACAGAATCCCTGCTCCAACAGATTCGACGAAGAAACACCTGTTACCGTATTACGTCCGAAAGCCATCGTAGAGCCACGAGCCACAAAGCTGTGGGTGCTCACTGAAGGAATGGTTCCCGAGGCATTAGCTAGACGGAAAGCTAGAGATGCCCTTTTCAATGCACTGGCCACTTCGGGATAGTTGGTATCGGTATCGCTACCGAGTTCGGCCTTAGCTCTATCAATGGCAGTCTGCAGGTCGTCTACACCATTGGCATCGGCATCCTGCACGAGCAGTTGCTCGGCTTCGTCGATGCGGTTCTGTAACTCTGTTCTCAGTACTGCGATATCATCTTCGAGCAGGTACAAGCGGAAATTATCGCAACTGAGATAATTTCCTGTCGCACCTATGGCCTCAAAACCAATAGTTGCCTGTTTTTCAATCACCGTAAACTCTACCGTATAGTCACCAGCAGCATTCACCTCAACACGAGCATCATTGGCCACAATCCACGCACCAGTCTGCTTGACAGTCGAGTTTTGCTGCACATTTTGTGCTGCAACCTCCAATCTGTAGCGCCCATTAGGCATCGACGTAATGGTCTGACGGGCATGCGCATCTCCAGCACGACCGCCTGCACCTACCCATTTCTCCAGATAGACGCTACCTGATTTATGGGTAAAGCTAGTATTTGTCTGCTTCTTCATCAGCAGCGTGTTCCACTCCGACAGACCACTCTCAAAGCTAGAATTCGAGATGAGTGAGGTTTTGTTGGTCTGCGCTAGAGCCTGCGATGTGCCTGCTCCGAAGAGCAAGCACAATGCAGCTGTCAGTATTTGTTTACGGTTGTTCATAGTATACTTCGAATACTTATTGTTCTATGGTGTTCAATTTCTTGTCCACAAGCATAGCATCGAGCATCGCAAGGTTGAGTTCACCGCTCTGGCGTGCCACGAAGGTAATCTCTACGAGGGTGCCTGTGCCATGGAGTGTCGGCTTATTACCTGTGTTCACGAAGGTGGGGTAGAGAGCCTTCACACCGTTCTTGTGCAGACGGTCGTAGGTGAGGTTCTCCATCTCCTTGTTGCTAATGGTGGTGGTGTTCACGTAGGTGAGCTGTGTGGGGTCGTAGGGGATAGCTACGCTCCACGCGTTCACTTCGTTGAGGTCGGTGCCACGGATGATGACCTTCACCTCTTCGCCCTCGCGGATGCTCTTGGGAGCGATGAGCTCGAGTTTTCCAGAGAGGGTGCCCATGCCGCGGGTGCTCGCGCCACCACGTGCCATCACGCCTACGTTGGAGATGTCGAAGGCATCGATGAGGCCATTCTTGTTGATATCGCCACCACTGATGTAGCCGTCGAAGTCAGAGTCGCCAGCACGCAATCCGGTATAGTTCATATAGGAGGTAAAGTCATCCATGTCGATGCGGCCGTCATGGTTGATGTCGCCTTGGAGGATGGTCTCCGAGCCGGGAACCTTGAAGATGTACATCTCACGGCCCGAGCCGAAGTTTCCACGAGCTGCGCTGATGGCCATCTTGAGGTAGCGTGCGGGAGCCTTCTCGTCGAAGATGATGGTCTTCACGCTTCCGTCGGGTGCCCATGTGAAGGAAACGGGCTCGCTCCATGCCTTGCGGTCGGTGCTGTAAGAGATGGTACCCTGGAGGAGTGTTCCATTGCCACCATCTTCGCGGGGGAGGTACTCGAGCTTGTCGAGTTCGTTGATGCCACCGAGATCAATCTCCATCGTGAAGGGTACTGCGCCTCCTGCCCAGTCGGTGTGCCACATGCTGGCCTCGTCGTAGTCGAAGAGCTTAGCCACGTCTTGTCCGGGTTGGTTGCGGCAGGTAGTCTCAGCCTTGATTCCAGGGATAGCAAACTCGAGAGGGTTGGAGAGTGTGGTCACCTTAGTCTCGGCCCACTTGGTAGCGCCGTTGGCGTTCACGGCACGCAGGCGGAGGGTGTATTCGGTCTCGGCTTTGAGGTCCTCGAGGCGGAGCTTGCCTTCGCGAATGGTAGAGTAAAGCATGCCGTCAAACTCGATCTCGTAGTAGTCGGCCTCGGGCTGCATCTCCCATGTGGGTGTGAGTGCATAGGGCTCGATGTTCTCCTCGGTGAAGAGGATGGTGGGCACGCTGAGCTTGCCAGTGTTGGTCACCAAGGGATCGGTCACCTCGAACTGATAGCCCTCCACGATAATCTCGATGGCGTTGGCAGTGACGTCGGTAGCACCAATCTTCACCATCAGGCGGGGAGCACCCTTGATGCTCACCTCGGCGGCCTCGGAGCCGCGTGTAGAGAATTGGTTGAGCTCGGGTTCGGCGTCATAATAGTAGGCATTGTCGGTCACGATGAGCTCAGCTGCCGAGGCTACGGCCTCAAGTTCCACCTTCTTGCCACCCACGGTAGCCTTTACAGCCTTAGGTGCAGCGTTCATGTAGATGCGCATCTCGGTGCTCTTTCTGGCCTCGAATCCCTCGAAGTAGCCTGTCGTGGGCTCCACGGTGATGGTGGTCTTACCCTTCTTTACCTTGCTGTTTACCTTGGTCTCCACATACTTACCCATGAGGTAAGCCTGTGTGCGACCATCGTCGTCATACTCGGTGAAGCTGCTCTCGCCATAGGGGTAGATGTCGTAGATGCGGATGCTGGGATCGAGCTCATACACATTATTGTGAGGACGTGTGAGGGGCACGATGGCGCCAGCTTTCACGAAGAGGGGCTGCTTCCACAGGGGGGCGTCGTAGCTGTTGATGATGCGTCCGCCCTTGTAGTGCTCACCGCTGAAGTAGTCAATCCACATGCCCTCGGGGAGGTAGATGCCGTGACGCACGTCGTTGCCCTCGGCATCGGCTGCGGTGTTCTGATAGATAGGAGCCACGAGATACCAGGGACCAAACATATACTGATATTGGGTAGCCTTACCCAAGGTGTAGTCGTTCTCGGTGTCGAGGAACATGGCGCGTACCATAGGCATGCCAAATACGGCCTCGCGAGCAATGCTGTAGGTATAGGGGGTGAGGACAGACTTCCACTTCAGGTATGAGCGATTGATGGATGTCGCGGGCTCACCCAAGGCTTGGGGGTATTTCGCGTTGGCCCCCCATCCGTCCATGTTGAGAAGCATAGGTGAGAAGGTCTTCCACTCATAGTCACGCACGTTGACGGGCACGTTGTTGCCACCGAAGATACCGTCCATGTCGGATGACACGTTGGGCTGACCTGAGAGGCCTGAGCCGAGGTATGTGGGGATATGGAAGCGGATGTACTCCCAGTTGCCACCTGTCTGGTCACCACTCCAAAGACCGGCATAGCGCTGTGTGCCTGCCCAGCCGTCGAGAGTGATGATGAAGGGACGTGCATCGTCGCCAAACTCGGGCATCACCTTGGCCACGTCGGCCACGCCATTGAGTCCGAACGAGTAGCCGGGGCCTACCCATGCCACGTCGGTCTTGAGGATGCGTACGCCAGCGTCGCGCACCTCGCGGATGATGTCGCGCTGCAACAAGGCCTCGACACCCTCCTTGGGGTAGAGGCTCGACTGAGTCCAAAGGCCCAACTCTACGCCATGTTGACGAGCATATTCGCCAAACTGACGGAGGTTCTCGATGTTACCCTCGAGGGTACCGGTCTGTCCGTAACCCGCACCATAGCCGTCGTTGGGGAGGATCCATCCGAGAGGCATGTCGTGAGCCGCATAGCGGTCAATAACGGCGCGAGCCGAGAACTGGTAGCTGGTGTTGGTCGGTACGCGCACCTCGCCACCACCGCCGAGCGAGCCTGCCGTGGCTGCTACGCCATCGACTTTCTCGCCATTAAGGGTCTCTCTGATGCCACCATTGAACTTCTGGCTCTCTTTGTAGCGCTTTCCGTCCTCGAAGAGCACACCGCCCTCGGCTGTCTCGGTCCAGTAGTCGCGGTTGTAGGCGTTGAGGTGACCCTCGTAGAAACCGAACTTAGGCAGCAATACGGGGTTACCGGTGAGCTGGTAATAGTCGTTAAGCAATGCCACGGGACCCTCGTCGACCATCACGAAGAGGTCGAGGTAGTCGCCGTCGTGCTGCATCTTCACGGTGCCGTCGGCTTCAGAGTTGAAGTCATAGACACCCTTCTTGAAGGTGTACCACATTACTCCATAGCCACCCGTTGACCAGTAGAAGGGGGTGGGCGAGGTCACACCGCCATCGACCCAGTTGTTTGAGTTGATAACCTGTATCACCTTGCCACGATGTGAGAAGCGTCCGTTCTGCATGCCGCCGCCATAGAAATATTCCTTATTGTCGGCCTTTACGGTCATCGCAGCCACGCCCTCTTTGATGGTGGCGGGAGCGGTCTCCTCAAACACTACGCGCTTGCTCTCGCGGTCGGTCACGGTCATGAGGCCGGTGGCCTTGTCCACCACCACCTTGATGCGGGGTGTGGTCATCACCGTTTTTGCGGCGCTCTCCTTGACCTTGAGGCTAGTCACGTCGCGTCGGGGGTTGAGCACGAGGATTTCTGCGGGAGGATTGGCCACGGGGTCGCGCATCTCGCCTCCTTGAGGGTCTTGGAAGACGCGTACGATGTCGTCGCCATAGAAATCAAACACGCGGCACATGCTGTCGGGCATAATGACCTCCACGGTCGTGCCATTCACTTTTTCTCCTCCCATGCCGTCACACTGGGCAAAGGCGAGGAGCACCACTGACGCCAATGCCGTCTTCGCGGCCACCTTGGCAAATCGGAAAAGGTTGTTCTTCATTGTGTTATGGATACTAGGATAAATAATAGTCTTCTCGTCGCATTTTAGGGTGTAAAATTACATATTTTAAGAGAAATCTCCAAGATTATCCCTTACAAGTTCTTTTTTTTAACTACTTTCGCGGCTAAAACCTCAGATTTATGAAAGAAATCGAACGCAAGTTTCTCGTTACCGACGACAGCTACCGCACCTTGGCATACGACAAGTCGGACATCCTGCAAGGCTACATCTGTAGCGGCCACGGCCACACAGTGCGTGTCCGAATTCGTGGAGACAAGGGCTACCTCACCATCAAAGGCCCTTCGACCGATGGAATCAGCCGTTTTGAATGGGAGAAGGAGATTACGCTCGACGACGCCCGCGAGCTATTCACCCTCTGCGGTGAGCGCATAGAGAAGACGCGCTACCTCGTACGCAACGGCAAACACGTGGTCGAGGTCGACGAATTCCACGGTGGAAACGAGGGTTTAGTGTTTGCCGAGATTGAACTCTCCGACGTAAACGAAGAGTTTATTCACCCTCCCTACCTCGGACGTGAAGTCACAGGCGACAAGCACTACTACAATGCCTACATCACCCGCCACCCCTACCCTACATGGAGAGACAAAGAACAGGGGTAGGCAGGAGAATGATAGATTATCAGGAATTCTAAGCGGAATAGCGCTCTAAAGCCGACTGGGCAGCTTGCTTGATGAGCGGATCGTCGCCTTGTAGGGCGGCTTGCGCCTGATCAAGGAACTCGTTGCGGCTGCGCTCGTTCATCTCGGTGCCGTAAAGGGTGAAGAGGTGGCTCATAAGGCGAAATCCTGTATATGCCTCCATACGGTTCTCTGAGGCCATCCACTGGAAGGCTTTCTGTGAGGCATAGGGCAAGCGACGGAAGAGTGCCATACAGACGTAGTCTGCCAGCTCGGTGTTGCCTATGCTCTCCATCCAGAAGTCCGCAAGTTCAGCATCAAAGGATTCGGCAGGCTGCAGGTAAGTGGCCAATATCTTGCATTCCCGGATGTCTTCTTTCCATAGCGCTTGTGCCAGGTCGTGATTCTGTTCATAACCTGCAGCAATCTCCTTTAGGCGGGGTAGTTCTACGCCGAAGATGAGTCGGTACTTAATCCCCTTCTCGCGAAGGCTCTGCGACAATACTCCATTCATGAAAAGACGGAGTTGGGCTTTGATTTGTCTGACGGTTTCGTGCATACTTGGTTGAGGGTTAAAGGTTGAGGGTTGAAAATTGCACAAGACTCTCAACCCTCAACTCTCAACTAAACATTAGTTTCTGTACGGTAACGTAGCATATTCGTTGCTGTAGCGCAGCATCTGTGCATCGTAGCTCTCATCATAAGAGATGGTGACATCGGTGATGTTGCCCTCAGCATCGGTGATGGCGGTGTAGACGGGATTGATGAAGCCCTTGTAGGGAGCGAGGTGGAGCGCTGCGTAGCGGTCGAGGATCTCGCGGTGGAGCTCCTGGTCGACCTGTACGGCATACTGCTCCACTAGCTGGCGGCCAGCCTCGTAGTCACCCTCCGACTTGATGCGCTGTACCTCGGCAAGGAGCTCGCCAAAGAGGGCGCGGAGCTTCTCATAGTCGTTAATCTTCACAAAAGTCTTGCCATCGCGCTTCACGAGCTCGATGACATTGTCGGCCTTGCCGTGCTCGTAGGCCCAGCGGGCGATGAGCTGACGGTTGCGCATGTGGGCCTCCTCGACGGTAGCACCTGGTTCGATGCGCACGAGCTGTGTCATAAGTCCGTTCATCATCTGACCATAGTACTCAGCCTTGTATGCCTCGGCATTGGGGAGCAAGCCGAGCTCTACCATCTTGGG